>CAXUKK010000229.1:0-5476 GCA_964251455.1 uncultured Enterovirga sp. | reverse complement strand
CCGGCGCCGGGCTCCGACATGGCAAGCGAGCCGACATGCTCGCCCGAGATCAGCTTGGGCAGGTATTTGCGCTTCTGGGCCTCCGAGCCGTTCCGGCGCAGCTGGTTCACGCAGAGGTTGGAATGCGCCCCGTATGAGAGCCCGACGGAGGCCGAGGCGCGCGACACCTCCTCCATGACCACGACGTGCTCGAGATAGCCGAGCCCGGAGCCGCCATATTCCTCCTCGACCGTGATGCCGTGCAGGCCGAGCGCACCCATGCGGGGCCAGAGGTCGCGCGGGAACGTGTTGCTCCGATCGATCTCGGCGGCCCGCGGCGCGATCTCGGCTGTCGCGAAATCCCGCACCGTCTCGCGGATCGCGTCCGCCGTCTCCCCGAGATCGAATCCGAACTCGCGTGCGTTTCTCAGCATGGCGTTCTCCCTCCGGCGTTCTCTATTGCTGCCGAAGTTGCCTGTCATGCCCGATGATGAACCGCCGGCGATCGGGGCTGGCCTCGCCAGGGCGTTCGGTGGATGCTTCACGTCCGTGTGATCGAGAGAGGGGTCGAGATGGACAGACGAGGATTCATCGCTGGCGCCGGTGCGACGGCTGCGGCTGCCACGCTCGCTCATCCGGCACTGGCCCAGAGCGCCGGCTCCCGGGTCCTGCGTTTCATCCCGCAGGCGGATGTCACGATCCTCGATCCGCTCGCGACGACCGCTTATCCGACGCGCAATCACGGCCATATGTGCTGGGACACGCTGTACGGACTGGACGAGGCCTTCGTGCCCCGGCCGCAACTCGCGGAAGGTCACGTCGTCGAGAACGACGGCAAGCGCTGGATCTTCACGCTCCGCGACGGCCTCCTCTTCCATGATGGCGAGAAGGTCCGGGCGCAGGATGCGGTCGCGTCGATCAAGCGCTGGCTGCCCCGCGACACGCACGGCCAGACCCTCGCGAAGCGGCTCGACGAGATCCGCGTCATCGATGATCGCCGCTTCGAGATCCGGCTCAACCGCCCCTTCGGCCTGATGCTCGACGCGCTCGGGAAGGTCTCCGGCTATCCGTGCTTCATCTATCCGGAGCGCTTCGCTGCCATCGATCCCTCGCAGCCCTTCCGGGAGGTCGTCGGATCGGGACCGTATCGGTACGCCGCCGGCGAGCGGGTCCCGGGCGAACTCAACATCTATACGCGCTTCGACAAATACGTGCCGACGCCGGTCGGATCGCCTTCGATGCTGGCCGGGCCGAAGCTCGCGCATTTCGAGCGGGTGGAATGGAAGGTGATCAACGACCCGGGGACGGCATCCGCCGCCATGCAGGCCGGCGAGGCGGATTGGTGGGAAGCCGTCCCGCCGGACCTGAACGAGGTCGTCGGCCGGAGCCGGAACGTGGTGCTGGAGCGCATCGATCGCGGCGGCTTCTACGTGAGCCTGCGGCTGAACCAGCTGACCGGCCCGTTCGACGACGTCGCGGTCCGGCGGGCGCTGCTCAAGGCGGTGTCGCAGGAAGACTTCATGGCCGCCGTCGCAGGCGACGAGAAGAACTGGCGCGCCGGTGTCGGCGTGTTCCCCGTCGACAGCCCGCTCGCCAATGCCGAGGGCATGCAGGTGCTGACCTCCGCCCGGGATATCGCGGGTGCAAAGGCGGCGATCGCGGCGGCGGGCAAGGCGGGCGTCAAGACCGTCGCCCTGCACGCGACCGACATCGCGAATCAGCATGCGCTGATGTCCGTCGGCGTCGACCTGCTGCGCCAGGTCGGACTAGACGTCGATGACGCCGTCTCCGATTGGGGAAGCCTGCTCCAGCGCCGGGCCAATCGCCGCCCGCTCGACCAGGGCGGCTGGAGCGCGCTGATCGTTCTCCTCAGCGGCACCGAACTGAACACGCCGGCCGGCCATCTGCTGCTGCGCGGAAACGGGCCGGATGCCTGGTTCGGCTGGCCGAATGCTCCGAAGCTCGAGGAGCTTCGCGATGCCTGGTTCGACGCGCCGGATTCCGACACGCAGAAGCGTCTTGCAGGTCAGATCCAGGCGCAGGTCTTCGCCGACGTCCCGTATGTCCCGCTCGGCCAGTACTTCGTGAACTCGGCCCTGCAGAGGAACCTGACCGATTTCCGCCGCGGCTTCCCGCTGCCGATCAACGTGCGGCGGGCTTGAAGGCATCGGAACGCGGAAGGCCCGAGCTTTCGCCCGGGCCTTGTCGTTCTTGAGGAACGCTGCCGTCAGTTCGAGGCGTAGCGGCTTGTCGAGCAGACGTGGCGCGGGTCGCAATCGTTCTTCAGGAAGGCGACCCACTCCCGCTCGCCGCCGTAGAAGGCGTTGCGGTCGACATCGCCCTTGATGCCGGGCACGCGGCCGGTCGTCGTGTACTGCCACATCGTCCACTTGCGATCGCCGTAGCGGACATGCGGCTCGGCCGCGGTCGAGCGGATCCAATGCGGGTAGTCGAGGAGTTCGCCCTCGAGGATCTCGTTATGGAAGGTGATGTCCGTGTAGATGATCGGACGCTTGCCCGTGTGCCGCTCCATCTCGTGCAGCATGGTGCGGATCATCCGGAGCGCTTCCGCCCGGTCGACCTTGTAGGGGCACTTCTTGGATTCGCCGTTCCACTCGACGTCGAGAACCGGCGGCATCGCGCCCGGATCGTTCGGGACGTTCTGCTTGAACCAGCGCGCCTGATCGGCGGCCGGCCGACACCAGAACATGAAGTGATAGGCGCTGCGGACGAGGCCCGCTTCCTTGGCGCCGTACCAGTTCTCGATGAAGCGGGGGTCGATGTGGTCGCCGCCTTCAGTGGCCTTGATGAAGGCGAACTGCTTGCCCGCGGCCGCGACCGACGCCCAGTCGATCTTGCCCTGCCAGCGGGACACGTCCACGCCCTGGATGGGCAGGTCGTGCGCCTTGGCGACCGCCGGATGGGGCTTCACATCGCCCAACGAGCTGTAGGACGAGGTCCGTTGGGCGCAGGACGCGAGCGCAAGGGCAGCGGCCGCGACGGCGGCGGCGCGGAGAGCGCGACGGAAGGGCAGGGCCGGGGTGAAGGCGAATGGCATTGGGCCGTCGCTCTCTCTACGCAATTACGATCGTTAGCGAATGCCAGCCTTCCGGTTAACAGGCGTTTGACTGGAGAGAAGCACGAATCGGAAAGGCGTTGCCGCCCGGCCACATACGGGACGCGGGCGGCAACAGGGTGCTCGCGTGGTTAAGGATCTGGTCGACCCTGCCTTCACGCCTTGTAGACGAAACCGGGCTTGATCTGCGCCGCTTCGGGAATGGCCGGGAGGTCGGAAAACAGGCCCGGATGGTCGGCCATGACCTTCAGGATATGCTTCGGTTCCATGTGCTTGTTCACGTCGAACGTGTCTTTGAGGAAGCCGAGCCGGTGCAGCCGTTTCTGGCCCTGGTCGAGGGCGGCGTAGTTGTTCGCGGATAGCCTGCGGTCCGCCTGCTGGATGTTGAACTCCATCGCGGCCTCGGCGATCTCGAGCTTCAGCCCCGGCACCCAGCGCGTCGCGATCTGCGCCGCACGCTTCGGGTTCTTGCGCATCCACTGGTCGGCCTCGGAGACGCCGGCGAGGAATTTCTCGATCGTGGGGCCGTTCTTGGCCGTCCAGTCCCGGGTCGCGACGTTGAAGCCGATATACGCGATGACATTGCCGCCGCGGATGATCTCAATCGTGCCGGGCACGTCCTTCTGCGCCACGATCGGCCACGGATCCCAGGCCGAGAAGGCGTCGACGCCTTTCGAGAGCAGCGCGACCGTCATGTCCGGGGGCGGCGTGTTGACGAGCGCCACGTCGGCAGGCGTGAGGCCGCCCTTCTCCAGCAGGGCGAGGACGTACAGGTGGTTGATCGTGCCGAACGAGGTCGCGATCTTCTTGCCCTTGAGGGTCGCCGGATCGCCCCGCTTGATGCCCGAGGCTTCGCTCGCGACCACCGCCATCGTGGCGTCGGAACCGGCAGCGTCGGCCTTGCCGCTGAAATTGCCGAGCGCGACGAGATCCATGCCGCGCAGCACGGCACCGATCATCGGCACGCCGACCTGCACCATCTGCGTCTCGCCGGCCTGGAGCGCGTTCAGGGCGTCGACGCCCGTCGCATAGGGGCGCGCGATCTCGACCTCGAGCCCGTACTTTTCGAAGAAGCCGCGCTCCAGCGCGATCGGCAGGCCGATCTGATCGATCGACGAGACCATGCCGGCCTTGATCTTCGTCATCTCCTGGGCGCGGGCGGAGCCCGTTCCGACCAGCGCCGCAGCCGCGACGGAACTCCCAATAAACCGACGTCTGTCCATGTTCATCCTCCCTCTTCCATTGGCCCGACGCGCCGAACCCAATAGGGCCGGGCGACGGCGTTGAGATCGTCCTGCTTCACGCCCCGTACTTCGACGGAGTTGTCCTCCGTTCCCGAGACGCGGCCGAAGCGCTGCATCGCGAGCACGTGGAAACGGTCGGGCGGGAAGGCGAGCGTGACGGTCACGTTCACCCGCGGGCGTCCCGCCTTGAGTTCGGCCGCGACCTTCGCCGGCGCCGCGATAGTCAGCCATGCCTGCCAGCCGAGGTATCCGGCCAGGATGGCGAGCACGATCCGGCCCCGGGACGAGGCGAGGATGGACCGAAGGAATTTCACGCCGAGCGGACCATCTGCAGCACCTCGGCGGAGAGGCGCTTGAATGCGTCGTCCTCCATGAGGTCGTCCCAGACGCGCGGCCGCGGCAGCGTGACGGGGATATCGCGCAGCACGGAGCCCTTCGACAGGACCACGACACGGTCGGCCAGGAACACCGCCTCGGCGACGTCGTGCGTGATGAACAGCACCGTGTGCTGCTTCTCCTGCCAGATGCGGGTCAGTTCCTCCTGCAGCGTCATGCGGGTCTGCGCATCGACGCTGGCGAAGGGCTCGTCCATCAGGAGCACGTCCGGATCGTTGGCGAGCGCGCGCACGACCCCGACGCGCTGCTGCATGCCGCCGGACAATTCGTTCGGATAGCGCTCCGCCGCATGCGAGAGCCCCGCGAGCGCCAGGTATTCGCGCGCGATCCGGTCGCGCTCGGGCTTCGGCACGCCGCGCATCTTCGGCCCGAACCCGACATTGTCGAGGACCGTCTTCCAGGGGAACAGCGCGAAGGACTGGAAGACGACGCCGCGATCGGCGCCGGGTCCCTTTACCGCCCGCCCGCCGACCCGGATCTCGCCGCCTGTCACCGGCAGGAAGCCCGCCACCATGTTGAGGATCGTGGTCTTGCCGCAGCCGGACGGCCCGACGACGGATACGAACTCGCCCTCGCCGATGGTGAGCGAGACGTCCTGCACGGCCGTGACCTTCGTCCCTGCATAGGGGTCGAAGTAGGTCTTCTGCAGGTTGCGGATTTCGAGAGATTTCATTCGGCAAGACTCCTGTCATTCCGGGGCGGCGCGCAGCGTCGAACCCGGAACCCACTCGCAGCCGCGAGCCCGATCGTGGGTTCCGGGTTCTCGTCTTCGGCGAGCCCC
>CAXUKK010000228.1:0-5492 GCA_964251455.1 uncultured Enterovirga sp. | reverse complement strand
GCATGTGCGGGTAGCTGTCCGCGAACTTCGTCAGGTTCACCTTGTCGATGTAATCGTCGGCGCGCTCGGCCGCAGCCTTGCCCTTCAACCGCCCGCTCGACAGGAGCGCGAACAGGACGTTCTCGCGCACCGTCTTCCAGGGCAGGAGCTGGTCGAATTCCTGGAACACGAGGACGCGGTCCGGGCCGGGCCGCGCGATCTCGCGGCCGGCAAGCCGGATCGTGCCCTCGACCGGCTTGATGTAGCCGCCCACCGCCTTGAGGAGCGTCGACTTCCCGCAGCCGGACGGTCCGAGGATCACGTAGCGATCGGAGGCGAGCACGTCGAAGCTCACCCGGTAGGTCGCCGTAACCAGGCTGTCGCGCGTCCGGTATTGCAGCGTGAGCCCTTCGACCGAGAGGAGCGGCTTGCCGGCCGGCTCAGCTCCGCCCGCCACCATCGTCAGCGCGGGCCTGCGCGGAGTGTCGCTCAATTGCCGCCCGCCACGTCGGGATTGTCGAAGAAAACGTCGCTCAGCCCTGTCGGCCTGTTCTTCAGCGAGCCGATCTCCTGCATGAAGTTCGCATAGGTCAGCACGTTCTCCGGCTTCATCGTGTACTTGGTGCCGGGCTCGTTCAGGATCGCGACGAGCTCGTCCACGCTCCAGCCCTTGCCGCCCATCGACTCGAGCAGAAGCTCGGCGGCCTTCCTGCGATCCTCGCCGATCAGCTCCTGCGCGCGCCTGAGCGCCTTCGTGACAGCGGCGAACAGCTTCGGGTTCTCGCTCTGGAAACGGCTCGTCGTCGACATCATCGTAAAGGTGGTCGAGCCGCCGATCACGTCGTCCGAGTTCATGATGGTCCGGATCGCCGGGTCCTTCACCTCGCGATCGTCGAAGGGTGCCGAGGCCCAATGCCCGACGATGCTGCCGCCGCCCGACATCAGCGTGATCAGCGCCTCGGGATGCGCCATCGTCACCGTGAAGGGATCGAAGCGAAAGACCTGATCCTTCCCGTACTTCTTGAGCGCATACATCTGCATGATGATCGACGGGATCGAGACCTTGACGGACGTCACGGCGATCTTCTGCGAACCCGCCACGGCGTCGAGCGCCTTCAGGTCGGCGACGCGCGCGTTCAGGTGCATCGGCATGGAGCTGATCGCGCCGATCGACTTCACGCCGATATTGCCGCGAGTCCGGTCCCACAATGTCAGGAAGGCCGGCGGCCCGGCGGAGATGAAATGCGCCGAGCCGGAGAGCAGGGCGTCGTTCATGATCGCCGGGCCGCCGATATTCGCCCAGTTCACCTTGACCTTGACGCCTGCCTCCTCGGCGAATTTCTCGATCAGCCCGTGCTTCTGCATCATGTTGAGCGGCAGGAAGCCGAAGCCCCCTGCCCCCAGCGGTATCTTCAGCTCGCTCACCTCGGCCTGCGCCGAGACGGGCAGCACGCCGAGCACGAGGGCGGCGATCAGGGCCTTCAGACGTGTCATGGCGGCGTTTCCTCTCGTGTCGGCCGTTACGGCTCTGACGTGGGTTTGCGCGGGCTAGCCCGGAATGCAGGGTGCGATCAGCCGGGCGGCGTCGTCCAGCTGGTCGATGGTCCAGCACGCCATGATGGCCTCGTCCGCCTGGCCGGGCGTGATCACCGTCGACTGGTCGCGGAACTTCACTTCCAGTTGCTCGTCTGAGAGCGGCCGCTTCAGGTTGCCGAGCGATTCGGTGAGGTGCATGCCGACCTTGCGCCCATCCTTCAGGCGCACGCTGACTACGACGTTGTCCTCGTGGACCGCCGGGTCACCATGCGCTTCGGCCAGGAGCCGAGTCCGCTTCAGCGCCGCATCGTTCACCGCCTCGTCCGTGAAGTCGTCGCGTCCGCCCCTGCCCCGGCCGAGGCCGATCGCGGCCGCGTGGTAGATCGAGAACTTGCCTTCGAGCCCGGTGGAAATCGCCTGCTTGTTGCAAAGATCCTTGACGAGCGGTGCGACCCGAAGCTCGACGGCTTCCACGTCCTCAGCCGCAAAGCCGTGCTGCTCCCGGAGCTGGATGCAGGCGTCGATGGTCGGATGCACCACGATCCCGCAGGGGAACGGCTTATAGGTGTTGTCGGACAGCTCGAAATGGCTGCCGAGATCGACGATCAGCTTGTCGAGATCGTACTTGGCCGACGTCACGGCCGCGAAGCCGCGCGGCCCCTCGAGCGGGAAACGCCCGCTGGTGAAGCCCTGCTGCGCCAAGAGCGCCGCCATGTAACCGCGCTGCGCGGACGAGCCCGGGTGAAACCCCTTGCCCATGGAGCCGAACATCTCGCGGATGCCGGCGCCCTGCGTCGCGGCGAGCCCGATCGCGTAGGTCATGCGCTCGGCATCGAGGTCGAGCAGTTTGCCAATCGCGACCGCAGCGCCGAACACGCCGATCGACCCCGTCGAGTGCCAACCGGCATCGTAATGCGCCGGGTAGGTGGCGTTGCCGATGCGCGAGATGATCTCGAAGCCGAGGATGAAGGCGTGCAGGAAATCCGGCCCGCTGACCGTATTCACGCTCGCATAGGCGAGCAGGGCCGACGCCACGGGCGATGAGGCGTGGATGTAGTTCTTCGGCAGCGTGTCGTCGTAATCGTGCACATGCGACGAGAGACCGTTCAGGAGCGAGGCGAGCAGCGGATCGAAACGCTCGCGCCGGCCGATCACGGCAGAGGTCGGCGGCCCCGCATAGGGCCCGAGCGCGGCGATCGCCATGTCCATCGCCGGATGATCCGCGCCGCCAAGCGCACACCCCACGATGTTGACGAGCGCGCGCTTGCCCTCATGCCTAACCTCCGCCGGGATCGCCTCGAGGCGGCTCGCCAGGATGTACTCCACGAGGGCGGCTGTGTGTGACATCGGTGCCTTTCGGGCGGAGGATGGATCTCGCATCCCCGTCCGCGACAAGCGGTGCGAGGTCGAGACCTGAGACGCGCGAGAGAACGGATTGTCAGGCAGTCTGTCAAGCTAGCCGATTGGGGAACCCGGCTTGGCGGCTTCCCAGCTTAGTCGTGCTGCCCGCCCTTCCGCAGCGGGCGAACGAGGCTTGTTCCGACCTCCTCGAAGCCGCTCGCCTGCGCGAAGAGCGTCAAGCTCGGCACGCCCCCCGGCGCGAGCAGGTGAAGGCTGCCGCACCCCGCCGAGCGCGCGGCCTGGGCTGCAGCCTTCAGCAGCAGGCGAGCGATGCCGCGCCGACGCTCCTCCGGGCCGACGAGCAGCGTGCTGATCTGGGCGACGCGCGTGTCCGCGTTGAGCGTCGTAAACCAGTTGAGCACGATCAGGCCGCTCGGCGGCCCCCATTCGAGGGCCAGGAGAGCCGTGCCCTGCTCCTTGCGGAGCGCTTCCAGGCGGTCGGCCAAGGCGGCGGCGCCGACCGCGTGCCCGGAATTGCCCATCAGTTCGGCGATGCCGGGCGCGTCGGCCGGTGTCGCCGTCCGGATCTGCAGCCCGTATCGGCTGGCCAAGGCCCCTCCTCGCGCTCCGCCCGCCTCAGACGGCGATCGCCCGAGCGGCGGCAGAACCGTAACGGCGCGCGGCCTCGATCGTCAGTCCGAGCCCGACGGAGCCGAACGTGTCGCCCTCGACGACGCGAGCGCCCGGCACCGCCGACACGATCGCGGCCCGCGCATGCAGAAGCCGCGTCGAGCCCCCAGTCAGGAACAGCGCATCGACATCGTCCGGGCTGATCCCGGCCTGCCGCATGCACCGGATGGTGGTCGCATGAAGCCGATCGGCGAGCGCGGCAGTCGACGTTTCCAAGGCGGTCCGCTCAATTCCGACAGACAAGCCGGGCTCTACCCAGTCGAGCGCGATCGCCGTCTCGGTCACGTCGGAGAGCTCGATCTTGGCGCGCTCCACCTCCATGGCCAGCGTATGGCCGCGCTCCTGCCACAGCACGCTCAGCAGCCGGTCGATCAGCTCGGGCCGGGCCGCCTCGCGCTTCATCCCCTCGACCTCGCGCCGGACCTTCGGGCCGTAGAGCCGGTTGATGCTCGCCCAGGTGGCGAGTTCGTGGAAGACGGAGGACGGCACGTCGAGACCGGCGCGCTTCGCCGGGCTGCCGAAGCCGAATTCCGGCATGACGCGCTTCAGGTTGAGCAGCCGGTCGAAATCCGTGCCGCCGACCCGGATGCCGTCATTCGCCAGGATGTCGCCCTTGCGGTCGCTCTTGCGGGCCCGGGCGGGACCGAGGCGCACGACCGAGAAGTCCGACGTGCCGCCGCCGATATCGGCGATGAGGGCGATCTCTTCGCGGCCGATCGCGCGCTCGTAATCCAGCGCGGCCGCGATGGGCTCGTATTCGAACGAGATGTCGTGGAAGCCGATTCCGGTCGCGATCTCGCGCAGCGCCGCCTCGGCCTTGCGGTCGCCCTCCGGGTCGCCGTCGACGAAGTGGACGGGCCGGCCATGGACGACGCTCGTCAGCTCCGTCTCGGTCGCGGCCTCGGCGCGCTCCTTCACGGCCGCCAGGTAATGCGCGATCACCTCGCGAAATGTGACGCGGTTGCGCCCGACCTGCGTCGTGTCGTCGAGCAGCGGCTTGCCCAGAACCGATTTCAGGCTGCGCATCAGCCGCCCGGGCTGCCCATCGACATAGGCCGCGATCCCGGCGCGTCCGATGCTCGTCCCGCCTGTCGGCTCGAAGAAGATGGCGCTCGGGATCGTGACATCCCCGCCTTCGAGCGGGACCAGCCAGGGGCCGTTGCCGCCCGAGATGCCGAGGGTGGTGTTGGACGTGCCGAAGTCGAGGCCGCAGGCCGACATGAAGGAGATGGGGCTCTTGGGAGGGGCGCGGCTCTAGCAGGCTCCGCCCGCGGCCTCAACCGCCGGCCTCGATCAGCCGATCGACATCAGGCTCGCATTTCCGCCAGCGGCCGCCGTGTTGGTCGAGATGGACACCTCCTCGACGAGGCGCCCGAGATCGTAATCCTCGCCGGCCGTGAGGGGCTCATCCCTGAGCGATTGCAGGCCGAGGATGGGACCGTCGTGCTCGGCCAATCTGCGCTGGAGCGCGATGAGGTCGGCTCCCGCCACATCCGCCAGGATCGCCCGCAGGCCCGGCGCGGCTTCGACGTCACCCACGAGGAGAATGCTCGCACGCAGGGCGGTCGGCACGGTGCCGAGGAGCGCAGCGGCGGTGCTGTCGGATGCGACGATTGCGACGTTTCCGGTCGCCAGGATGGCGCCGACCTGGACCAGCAGCGCCGGCGCCGATCGGCCGATGGCTCCGACCCTGCCCCGGGGCCGGAGCGCATAGACGTTGCGCTCGCCGACCGGGCAAGGGAGCTCGACCTGCGCGCCCACCGACGAGCGCGACAGGTAGCCGAGCACGCGCTCCGCCTCCGGCTCATGCCCGTTGTTCCTGAGCCACTCGGCGAAGAGGCGCGCCGGCGCAAGTTCGGTCCGCGAGGCGTCGAGGGTGGAGGATGCGATGCGCGGGGCGGCGCCGAGCAGTCGGTCGAGATAGAGCGGGCCGCCGGCCTTCGGCC
>CAXUKK010000227.1:0-5505 GCA_964251455.1 uncultured Enterovirga sp. | reverse complement strand
GCCATCGACCGGCCCCTCGGCCGGCGGGCGATACGTGACGAGCCGGCCCGTCGAGGGCAGGAAGCCTCGCGTCGGGTCTTCGGCATAGACCCGGCTTTCGACCGACCAGCCGTTCAGCTTCACGTCGGCCTGGGAGAGCGGCAGCGTCTCGCCGGCCGCGACCCGGATCATCAGCTCGACGAGATCGAGCCCCGTCACCATCTCGGTCACCGGGTGCTCGACCTGGAGCCGGGTGTTCATCTCGAGGAAGTAGAAGCTCTTGTCCTGGCCGGCCACGAACTCGACCGTGCCGGCGGAATCGTAGCCGACCGCCTTGGCCAGTGCGACGGCCTGCTCGCCCATCAGCCGGCGCGTCGCCTCGTCGAGCAGCGGCGACGGCGCCTCTTCCAGGACCTTCTGATTGCGGCGCTGGATCGAGCATTCGCGCTCGCCGAGATAGATGACGTTGCCGTGCTTGTCCCCGATCACCTGGATCTCGATGTGCCGGGGATCGGTAATGAACTTTTCGACGAAGACGCGGTCGTCGCCAAAGGACGACGCCGCTTCCGACTTCGCCCGGGCAAATCCCTCCGCGACCTCGCCGGACGAGTGCGCGATGCGCATGCCCTTGCCGCCGCCGCCGGCGGAGGCCTTGATCATCACCGGATAGCCGATCTCGTCGGCGATGGTGACGGCATGCTCCGGGCTCTCGATGATGCCTAGGAAGCCCGGGACAGTGGAGACCTTGGCGGCCGCGGCCGCCTTCTTCGATTCGATCTTGTCGCCCATCGCGGCGATCGCGCCGGGGTTCGGGCCGATGAACGTGATGCCGGCCGCAGCCAGCGCTCGCGGGAACGCCTCGCGCTCGGACAGGAAGCCGTAGCCGGGGTGGACGGCCTGGGCACCGGTCTGGCGGCAGGCTTCCACGATCTTGTCGATGACGAGGTAGGATTCCGCCGCTGCGGCCGGCCCGATCGCGACCGCCTCGTCCGCCATCTCGACATGGAGCGCGTCGCGGTCCGCCTCGGAATAGACCGCGACCGTCTTGATCCCCATCCGGCGCGCCGTCTTGATGACGCGGCACGCGATCTCGCCGCGATTGGCGATGAGGATCTTGTCGAACATGGGGCCTCGGGCGACAGGGGCGCACCCTGCCTCACCGAGGCAGGACAGGCCCCGTTAGCGTACCCTGCCCCGTTCGGAAAGCGAGCGGCTCAGAACACCAGCTCGGGGGCGGTGCTCGCCTGCGGGGCGCTCAACTCGCGCGAGCGCCATCGCATCACCCAAGCGACGAGTGCCTCGTCCGAACCCTCCGCCTCGCGGACGATCTCGAACGCGATCGCGACTGCGGTGTTGCTCGGACCCGTGCCGCAGCCGAGCGAGGCGATGAGCCATTCGGCCGCGTCCCGGTCGACCCGGCCGGTCGGCCGCGACGACCACACGACGAAGTCGACGACGGAATGGATCATGAAGACGCGCCAGGTCTCATCCTTTTCCGCCAGGGCGCGATCGAGCGCGATGAGGAGGTCGGCCTCGTCGCGGGTCTCGACCCCGTTCGGAAACACGTCTCGGCGCAGCGCATGCACATCGGCGCGCGAGATCTCGCCCCGACCTATTGCCTGATGAATGAAGCTCTCGAGTGACCACCTAACCATGTGATGCTTCTCCCCCGGAGCCATTTACTGGCTCTCTGGTCCGTCCTTGACGCGTAGACTTTCGCGCAAGATCCATTCTGCCAGAGTTAATCCAGATGTCTGAATCGGCGTTCAGGTTAAATGAGACTGATCGTGCTTGGTTTCGGCTTTATGTCGGATGGGAACTCATCTCCGGGGGTACGGATTGGACGGCAGCAGCCGGAGAGCAGTTTAGTGGAACGGGATGGATCGGACGCGGGTCAGGCAGTGCCGACCGGATCGCCACCGGTCTTCCGCCCGCCGCAGCCCGGCGGCCTGAGCCCGGTGCTCGAGCGCAACATTCGCACGCTCACCGACCGGCGGAAACGGGAGAAGCACGGTGCAAGCCGGGAGGAGCGTATTGCCGACGCGGTCACGCGCTTTGCTGGCAGCATGACCTTCGTCTATCTGCATCTCGTCGTGTTCGGCACCTGGACCGCCGTGAACAGCGGGCTCGTCCCCATTCTGCCGAAGTGGGACGAGAGCTTCGTCATCCTGGGCACGTCCGCATCCGTCGAAGCGATCTTTCTGTCCACCTTCGTCCTCATCAGCCAGAACCGCATGGCGGCAACGGCCGACAAGCGGGCCGACCTCGACCTGCAGATCAGCCTTCTGGCCGAGCACGAGATCACGAAGGTCGTCGCTCTGACGAGCGCCATCGCCACTAGGCTCGGCATCGCGGACGGCAGCGCTCCGGAACTCCAGGAGTTGAAACAGGACGTCGCCCCCGATGCGGTGCTCGACGAGCTTGAGGCGAAACAGCCGCGCTGAGGCTCATTGAGATCGGAGCACCCCTTCTGCGCAGCCACCCGGCCGCCATATCGAGCCAGACCACACGACTAGAGGGAGTTCCATGCACATTCTTCCGACACGCCGACACGTCGCGATCCTCACCTTGGCGTTTGCGCTGCCTGGAGCCGCGCTCGCCCATCACGGCTGGAGCGCCTACGATTCAGCCAAGGCGATCAAGGCGACCGGGCCCCTGACGGCCGTCACGTGGCGCAACCCTCACGGCGAAGCCAAGATGGACTACCAGGGGAAGAGCTGGGCCGTGGTCCTGGCCCCGACGAGCCGCATGGAGGCGCGCGGCCTGACGCAAGACATGCTGAAGGACGGCACCGTCGCAACCGTCGAGGGATATCCTCGCACGGACGGCACGCCCGAGATGCGGCTCGAGCGGATCACCGTAGCCGGCAAGATCGTCGAGCTGCGCTGAGCTTACAGGCCATGGACTGGCTGGCTGAAGCGCCTGCCGCCCTCCAGGCTTCGGGGTTCGGTGCCTGGGCGCGTGGTCCTGCCTATGCGTGGCTGAACGTCCTGCATCTCCTCGGCCTCGTCCTGCTGGTGGGCGGGATCGGGGTGCTCGATCTGCGGTTATGCGGTTTCGGGCGGGCACTGCCGCCTGCGGCCCTCGCCCGCCTCGTGACGCCGCTGGCGCTGTCGGGGCTTGCGGTCGCGGCACCGACCGGCTTCGGCATGTTCGCGGCGGACGCTGTCTCTCTGTCCGCATCGGCCACGTTCCGCTGGAAGCTGGCGCTGATCGGTCTCGGGCTGATCAATGCCGTCTGGTTCCGGCTTGTCTGGCACCGGCAGCTCGACGGCTGGGACGAGCGCCCGAGCCATGCCGGCCGGGCGATCGCCGCCGCCTCGCTGCTGATCTGGCTCGCGGTCGCGACGCTCGGGCGGATGATCGCCTATACGTAAGGACGACTACGTGGCCGGCGGCGCCGCCTGCGGTTCGAGCGCCTTGGCGAAATTCGAGAAGAACTCGTCAGCGTATTTCTTCGCGACGCCGTTGATCAGCCTGCCGCCGAGCTGGGCGATTTTGCCGCCGACCTGCGCCTCGACGTCGTAGTTGAGCACCGTGCCGCCGCCTTCGGCATCCTCGAGCCGCACCTTGGCGCCGCCCTTGGCAAACCCCGCTACCCCGCCCTGGCCCTCGCCCGAGATCGTGTAGCCGTTCGGCGCGTCGATGTCGGACAGGGTGACGTTGCCCTTGAACGTCGCCTTGACCGGCCCGACCGAAACCTTGGCGATGGCCGAAAAGCCGCTGTCGCCCGTGCGCTCGAGCTCCTGGCAGCCGGGGATGGAGCGCTTGAGCACCTCGGGATCGTTCAGCGCGTCCCACACGGTCGCGCGATCGGCCGGCAACGTCACCGCGCCGTTCATCGTCATCGCCATCTTACAATGTCCCCCTGGGCCAAAACGTCATCGCCCTTCTGCCACCATGCCGGCCCGGTGCAAAGCTTTGGGGCGTCCTCCTGGCCCGGCGCTTGCTCGGTCCACCGCTGGTCCGAGTGACACGCTGGATCGGCTGCACATTCCGTGCATGATCGATTTCGGTGACGGCATTCATCTCGACCGTGAATGCGATCTGGGGTAGCGGCGGCCGCATGGAAGTCTTCGTACAGCAGCTCATCAACGGGCTGACACTCGGCTCGATCTACGGCCTCATCGCCATCGGCTACACGATGGTGTTCGGCATCATCGGGATGGTGAACTTCGCCCATGGCGACGTTTTCATGCTGTCGGCGTTCATCGCGCTGATCTTCTTTCTGATCCTGACGACGTGGCTCGGCATCTCCTCCGTGGCGCTGGCGCTTTTCATCGTCATGATCGTCTCGATGGTCCTGACTTCGGTCTGGGGCTGGACGCTCGAACGGCTGGCCTACCGGCCGCTGCGTGGCTCGTTCCGCCTCGCACCGCTCATCTCGGCGATCGGCGTCTCGATCTTCCTGTCGAACTTCGTCCAGGTGGCGCAGGGCGCGCGCAACAAGCCGACCCCGCCGATGGTGCCGGACGTGATCCCGCTTTTCGAGCGCAACGGCTACGTCGTCGCGCTCTCCTACAAGCAGGTCATCATCATGGTCGTGACGGCCGTGCTGCTGACGATGTTCTGGTACCTGGTGCAGAAGACCTCGCTCGGGAGGGCGCAGCGCGCCTGCGAGCAGGACCGCAAGATGGCGGCCCTCGTCGGGATCGATGTCGACCGGACGATCTCGCTGACCTTCGTGCTCGGCGCGGCGCTGGCTGCCGTCGCGGGCACAATGTACCTCCTCTATTATGGCGTCGTGAACTTCGCCGACGGCTTCGTGCCCGGCGTGAAGGCCTTCACGGCGGCCGTGCTCGGCGGCATCGGCTCGCTGCCCGGGGCGGTGCTCGGCGGCCTCATCATCGGCCTCGTCGAGACGATGTGGTCGGCGTATTTCTCGATCGAATACAAGGACGTGGCGGCCTTCTCGATCCTGGCGATCGTCCTCACCTTCATGCCATCGGGCATCCTCGGTCGTCCCGAGGTCGAGAAGGTCTGAGATGTCCGCCGTTCACCCGACCTCGGTCGCGCCAAATGCGGATGCAGCGCTGATCGGAGGCACGGGCGCAGTCCCGGTCCGCAAGCCGATCGATCTCGTCGGGACGTTGAAGAGCGCGGGCATCGCGGCGCTCATCATGTTCGCGCTCTCCGTTCCGATCCTGCTGCTGCGCACGGAGCAGGGCTCGGCCGGCGGCCTGATCCTGACCCCGCGCTGGAACCTCGTCCTCACCTGCTGCCTGATCGTGTTCCTGGCACGGCTGGCGATCGGCGTGCTGGGCGGGGATGCGGGCCTGTTCAGCCGGGCGCGGACGCGCAAGGCCGCGATCACGGTCTCGGCAGACCCGGCGAAGCAATCCGGCTTCCGCTTCGCCGTGATCGCGACCCCGCTCTTCATCGGCGCCGCGATCGCGTTTCCGATCGTCGTCTACCTTCTGAAGGGCGGCCTCGCCGAGTCGCGCTACTGGATCGACCTCGGCATCCTGATCCTGACCTACGTCATGCTCGGCTGGGGGCTGAACATCGTGGTCGGCCTCGCCGGGC
>CAXUKK010000226.1:0-5511 GCA_964251455.1 uncultured Enterovirga sp. | reverse complement strand
CCGAGGAACGGGTATTTCGAGTTCGACGCCCAGCCGCCCATGATGACGCCGTAGACGCCGAGCGACGAGACCGCGAACAGATATAGGATCCCGACATTGATCTCGGCGATCGCCCAGCCCGCATTGATCGGGATGACGGCCCAGGCCGCGAGCGACACGGTGGCGAAGACGAGCGGAGCAAGGAGGAAGATGCCCTTGTTCGCCGAGGCCGGGATCACCGGCTCCTTGACGAAGAACTTGGTCAGGTCGGCGAAACTCTGCAGCAGCCCCCAAGGCCCGACCACGTTCGGGCCGCGGCGAAGCTGCACGGCCGCCCAGACCTTCCGGTCCGCGTAGAGCGCGAAGGCGATGAACACGAGCAGCGCGACCAGCAGGACCGCGCTCTTCAGCGCGATCAAGAGGACGGTGAGGAGGATGTCGACGGCGCTCATCGGGCGATCCTACTCGGCGGCCTGGAGCGCCGACGGGGCGGCAGCCAGGGCCGAGCACTCGGCCATCACCCGGGACGCGCGGGCGATAGGATTGGTGAGATAGAAGTCGCGGATCACAGGTGCGAAAGCGTCGTGGCCGGGCCAGCCGCCGAGCCCCGAGAGTGCCGACAGGACGCCTGCCCCCTCGGCCGGCGCGATCTGTTCAATGCGCGCAAGATGCGGATGCCGCTCGTAGAGGGCGCGGCGGAGCGCTCCGAGGCTGTCGAACGGCAGGCGTTTTCCGAGCACGTCGGACAGGGCGCGCAGGATCGCCCAATCCTCGCGGGCGTCGCCCGGCGGGAAGACGGCGCGGTTCGTCATCTGCACGCGCCCTTCGGTATTCACGAAGGTCGCGGATTTCTCGCTGTAGGCGGCGCCCGGCAGGATCACGTCGGCTCGGTGCGCGCCGCGGTCGCCATGCGTGCCCTGGTAGATCACGAAGGAACCCGGCGCGATCTCGATCTCGTCGGCGCCGAGATTGAACAGCACGTCCAGGGCGCCTGCGGCCGCCATGGCCGCAGCCGTCAGGCCGCCCTCTCCCGGGACGAAGCCGAGATCGAGCCCGCCGACGCGCGAGGCCGCCGTATGAAGGATGGCAAGCCCGTTCCAGCCCGACTTCACGGCCCCGATCGCAGAGGCGAGTTGGGCGATCGATGCGAGCAGCGAAGCGCCGTCGGCGCGGGACGTCGCGCCCGCCCCGACTAGGACGAGCGGCTTCTGTGCCCTGTCGAGCGCCTGGTTGAAGCTGTGCCGTCCGCCGACGATCTCGACCAGGGTGTCGGGACCGGCGCCGAGATGCTCGTAGGGGTAGGTCAGATCGACCTTCGGGCCGATGAGGGCGATCGGCAACGGCGCGGTGCGCCAACGCCGGCGGATGCGCTGGTTCAGGATCGAGGCTTCGAGCCGTGGGTTCGACCCGATGATCAGGATCGCGTCCGCGTCGTCGATCCCGGGGATGGACGGGTTGAACAGGTAGGATGCCCGGCCATAGGCGGGCGAGAGCACCGACCCGTCCTGCCGGCAATCGATGTTCACCGAGCCGAGGCTCTCCAGGAGGAGCTTGAGCGCGAAAATCTCCTCGACGCCCGCGAGGTCGCCCGCGATCGCGCCGATGCGGTTCGCACCCGCGCTCTTTACGCGGGCTGCGATGGCGGCGAAAGCCTCGTTCCAGGTCGCGGGGCGAAGCCGGCCGTTCTCGCGCAGAAATGGGCGATCAAGGCGCTGAAGGCGCAATCCGTCCACGTGCTGTCGCGTCTTGTCAGAGATCCACTCCTCGTTGATCTCCTCGTTCACGCGCGGCAGGACGCGCATGACCTCCTTGCCACGAGAATCGACGCGGATGTTCGAGCCGACCGCATCCATCACGTCGACCGACGGAGTCTTGGTGAGTTCCCAGGGCCGGACGTTGAAAGCCTGCGGCTTGTGCGTGAGCGCGCCGACGGGGCAGAGATCGGCGACGTTCGCCTGGAGCTCCGAACCCATCGCGTGCTCGAGATAGGTCGTGATCTCCATGTCCTCGCCACGACCGGTCGCGCCGAGATCCGGCACGCCGGCCACCTCGGCCACGAAGCGGATGCAGCGCGTGCAGTGGATGCAGCGGTTCATCGAGGTTTTGACGAGCGGACCGATATACTTGTCGTGCACCGCGCGCTTGTTCTCGTGGAAGCGCGAGGTGTCGACCCCATAGGCCATTGCCTGGTCCTGGAGGTCGCACTCGCCGCCCTGGTCGCAGATCGGGCAATCGAGCGGATGGTTTATGAGGAGGAACTCCATCACCCCCTCGCGCGCCTTCTTCACCATCGGCGATTTGGTGATAACCGTCGGCGGTTCGCCGTTAGGACCGGGCCGGCAATCGCGCACGCCCCAGGCGCAGGACGCGACGGGCTTCGGTGCGCCCTTCAGCTCGACGAGGCACATCCGGCAATTGCCGGCGATGGACAGCCTCTCGTGGAAGCAGAAGCGCGGAATCTCCGCGCCCGCCATCTCGCAGGCCTGCAACAGGGTGTATTCCGGCGGAACCTCGACCTCGGTGCCGTCGACGACGATCTTTGTCATCTTATCCGTCCTACTCCGCCGCCATGAGCACGGGCTCGGAGTGGGGGTTGTTCGAGTAGAGGTCGATACGCTTCTCGATCTCGCCGCGGTAGTGCCGGATCAGGCCTTGGATGGGCCACGCCGCCGCATCGCCCAGCGCGCAGATCGTGTGGCCCTCGATCCGGGTCGTAACGTCGAGCAGGAGATCGATCTCCCGCTTCTGCGCCCGGCCTTCGGCCATGCGCGACAGCACGCGCCACATCCAGCCCGTGCCCTCGCGGCAGGGCGTGCACTGGCCGCAGCTCTCGTGCTTGTAGAAGTATGAGATCCTGGCGATCGCCCGCACGATGTCGGTCGACTTGTCGAGCACGATGACGGCCGCCGTGCCCAGGCCGGACTTGAGGTTTCGCAGCGTGTCGAAGTCCATCGGCGCATCGATGATCTCGTGCGCCGGCACCAGCGGCACCGACGATCCGCCGGGAATCGAGCAGAGCAGGTTGTCCCAGCCGCCGCGCATCCCGCCGCAATGGCGGTCGATGAGCTCGCGGAAGGTGATGCCCATCTCCTCCTCCACGTTGCACGGCTTGTTCACGTGCCCGGAGATGCAGAAGAGCTTGGTGCCGGTGTTGTTCTTGGTGCCAAGCCCTGCGAACCAGGCGCCGCCGCGCCGCAGGATGGTGCCCGCGACCGCGATCGATTCCACGTTGTTCACCGTCGTCGGGCAGCCGTAGAGGCCCATATTGGCGGGGAACGGCGGCTTCAGCCGCGGCATTCCCTTCTTGCCCTCGAGGCTTTCCAGCAGTGCGGTCTCTTCGCCGCAGATATACGCTCCCGCCCCGTGGTGGACGTAGATGTCGAACGGGTAACCGTGGATGTTGTCCTTGCCGACGAGCCGGGCCGCATAGGCCTCGTCGACGGCGCGCTGCAGCGCCTCGCGCTCGGCGATGTATTCGCCGCGGACATAGATGTAGCAGGCATGCGCCCGCATCGCGAAGGATGCGATCATGCAGCCTTCGATCAGGAGATGCGGGTCATGCCGCATGATCTCCCGGTCCTTGCAGGTGCCTGGCTCCGACTCGTCGGCATTGACCACGAGGTAGTGCGGCCGTCCGTCCGACTGCTTCGGCATGAACGACCATTTGAGGCCGGTCGGGAAGCCCGCGCCGCCGCGACCGCGCAGGCCCGACGATTTCATCTCCTCGATGATCCAGTCGATCCCCTTGTCGATGAAAAACTTCGTCCCGTCCCAGGCGCCACGACGCTGCGCCGCCTCGAGCCCCGGCGAGTGGAAGCCGTACAGGTTGGTGAAGATTCGATCTTTGTCGGCGAGCGCCATGTGTCAGCTCACTCCTTCGGCGCCACGCCCGGAGACGCATCCGGGTCGGCCCCGACGGGCTTGGTATCCGATCCGTCCCTGCGGTCGGCGGTGTCGCGCTGCGGCGTTCCGGCAATCGGCGTCGAGCCGCCTGCATCGGAAGCCACCTTGCCGTCGCTCGGCCGGGACGGCGTGGCGACGTAGGATTTGTCGCTCTGCTGGTCGGTGGTGGCCGTCTTCGGCCCGGGATGAACCGTGCCGGTCGAATCCGTCCGGGCCGCTCCGGCCTGGTCGGCGGGCTTTGTCGTCGGCTCCCCGTTCGCGGCGCGGCTTGCCGGCGTATCGGCCGCCGCGCGCTCGGTCGCCCGGCCCGCATCTGGCTTGGCGGCCTTCGGGTCCCCAGGCCCGGTCGCGGTCGCGGCCTGGTGTTCGCCGGTCGCGGCAACGCCTTCGACCGTGGCGACCGCATCATCGAACCGGGCACGCCAGTTCCCAACGACGGAGCCGTCGTACAGAGCCGGATCCGTCAGCGTGTGAACGGCCTCGAGCGGCTCGGACGAGACGCGGCCGTTCTGCGGCCCCGGCTTCACCTCACGGCCTGCCTTCAGGTCGTCGAGGAGCTTGATGAGGAGATCAGGGTTCAGGTCCTCGAAATAGTCGTCGTTGATCTGCACCATCGGGGCATTGCAGCAGGCGCCGAGGCACTCGACCTCGAGCCAGGAGAAGTTGCCGTCCTCCGTCACGTGATGCTGGTCGCCGACACGGTCGAGCAGGACCTGCTTCAGGTCGAGCGCACCCTTCACATGGCACGGCACCGTGCCGCAGAGCTGGATGAAGTAGCGCCCGACCGGCTCGAGGTTGAACATCGTGTAGAAGGTCGCGACCTCCATCACGCGGATGAGCGGCATGCCGAGCGTTGTGGCGACTGATTCGATCGCCTTCTGCGGCAGCCAGCCGCCATTCTGCTTCTGCGCCTGCCACAGTGCCGGGATCACGGCCGAGGCCTGCCTGTTTTCGGGATACTTGGCGATCTGGCCCACGAGCCAGCGCTCGTTCTCCTGCGTAAAGGCGAACGAGGCGGGCTGGACCTCGGCGGGTGCGAGACGACGGATAGCCATCAGCGGTCAACCTCGCCGAACACGATATCGAGGGAGCCGAGCACGGCGGAGACGTCGGCCAGCATGTGGCCGCGGCACATGAAGTCCATGGCCTGCAGATGGGCGAAACCCGGAGCCCGGATCCGGCAGCGATAAGGCTTGTTGGTGCCGTCGGACACGAGATAGACGCCGAACTCGCCCTTGGGCGCCTCGACGGCAGCGTAGACCTCGCCTGCAGGAACGTGGAAGCCTTCGGTGTAGAGCTTGAAGTGGTGGATGAGCGCCTCCATCGAGCGCTTCATCTCGCTCCGCTTCGGCGGGGCGACCTTGCCGTCGAGGGAGGTCACCGGCCCGCCGCCCTCGGCCGAGCGCAGCTTGTGCAGGCACTGCTTCATGATGCGGACCGATTCCCGCATCTCGAACATCCGGATGACCTGACGATCATAATTGTCGCCGCGCGTGCCGACCGGGATCTCGAACTCGAGCTCCTCATAGCACTCGTAGGGCTGCGACTTGCGCAGGTCCCACGCCGCCCCGGATCCGCGCACCATCACGCCCGAGAAGCCGAGCTTCCAGCACTCGTCGAGCGTGACGA
>CAXUKK010000225.1:0-5528 GCA_964251455.1 uncultured Enterovirga sp. | reverse complement strand
ATCCCGAACAGCGACACGAGACGGGGCAGCCCGTGCTCCTCCGGGCCCTCGATCATGAAATCGGCCGGCTTGTCGCCCGGCCCGGTCAGCTTCGGCCGAATGCCCGCATAATCGGGGACGAGAGCCTCGTCCGGGAGGCCGGGCCAATAGCGCCGGATGGAGGCGTAGAACGAATCCGCCCGAGCCGGATCGACCTCGTAATCCAGGGTATCGACCCACTCGACATCCGGCCCGAACCGCATCCGTCCAGCGAGGTCGAGGGTCAGGTGGGTGCCGAGCCCGCCATCGACCGGTGCCGGATAGATCAGCCGGGTGAAGGCCGGTTTGCCGAGACAGCCGAAGTAATTGCCCTTGGCATAGACGAGGCGGGGGATGCGGTCGGCCGGGTAGCCCTCGGTCGCGCCGGCGACGGTCTGGGCACCCAACCCCGCCGCGTTCACGACGGCATCGACGCTCATCGTCCCGCTGTCCGCACCGCCATACCGGACCTCCCAGCCGACGGCCGTGTGAGCAAGGCCGGTGATGTCCGCATTGAGCGCGATATTGCCGGAGGCGTCCTCGATGTCGCCCTGCAGCGCCAGCATCAAGGCGTGGCTGTCGACGATGCCCGTCTCCTCCGACAGGAGCGCCGCGACGCAGGCGATGTTCGGCTCCAGCGCTTTGGCGCGAACTCCATCGATCATGGAAAGCCCGTGGACTCCATTCTGCCGTCCCTGCTCGAAGATCCCCTTGATCTTGGGAACCTCGAGCTCGCTCGTCGCCACCACGAGCTTGCCGCAATGTCTGGCCGGTACGCCGTGATCGTCGCAGTAATCGTACAGGAGCTTTCGCCCCTCGACGCAGTGCCGGGCGCGCAGCGAGTCCGTCGGATAATAAAGTCCGGCATGGATGACTTCGCTGTTGCGCGAGGAAACGCCGGAGCCGATGCCGCTCTCCCGCTCCGCCACCATCACGGAATGGCCGTTGCGGGCGAGGGTGCGAGCGCATGCGAGGCCGACGACCCCGGCGCCGATGATGAGCACTTCCATGTAGGGTCAGGCCTGGAGGGTGAAGCGAGCCGGCATGCCGCCCTATAGCATCTCGAGCGGGCTGGGGCCGCGCGGCGGCGGGAAAGCGCTATCCAGCTCGGCGAGGTCCTCGGGTGTGAGCGTGACGTCGAGCGCGGCCCGGTTCTCCCGGACGTGCTCCGGGCGGCCAGCCTTCGGGATCGCGATCACGCCGGGCCGCCGGAGGACCCAGGCGAGCCCGACCTGTGCCGGGCTGGCGCCGTGCCTGGCCGCGACTTTGGCCAGCCCCGGATGGCGGAGCATCCGCCCCTGCTCGATCGGCGAATAAGCCATGATCGGGATGCCCCGCTCACGGCAATGCGGCAGGAGATCGTGTTCGATGCCGCGCCGCGTCAGGTTGTAGAGAACCTGGTTCGTCGCAACCGCGCCGCCGCCGGGCAGGGCCTCGAGCTCGTCCATGTCGTCGGGATCGAAATTGCTGACGCCCCAATGCCGGATCTTGCCGTCTCGCTGGAGCGTCTCGAAGGCCTGCAGCGTCTCCGACAGCGGCGTGCCGCTGCGCCAATGCAGCAGGTAGAGGTCGATTCGGTCCGTCTTCAGCCGCGCGAGGCTGTGCTCGCAGGCGTGGATCGCGGCGGGGCGGCCGGCATTCGACGGAAGCACCTTCGAGACCAGGAAGACCTCGTCCCGCCGGCCCGCGATGGCTTCGCCGACCAGCGCCTCGCTCGTGCCGTCGCCATACATCTCGGCCGTGTCGATAAGGGTCAGGCCAAGGTCCAGGCCGAGCCTGAGCGACGCGATCTCGTCCGCGCGGCGGCTGTCATCCTCGGCCATCATCCAGCTGCCCTGGCCGAGCACCGGGACGGCCTCTCCGGACGGGAGCTTCAGGGTGGGAATCGAGTTCATGAGCGCATGCTGCCGGAGAGGTGATCTAGATAGGCGTCCAGTCCGGCCTCGAGCCGATCGAGCATGAGCGCGGTCCAGTCGCCCTCGTCGACGCTCGCCTGCCGTCGCTGCAGGGCGTCGAGATAGGCCACCCGCTGCTCGGGCGCGATCACGACCGGCGGGTAGCCGGCCCGGAACAGGACGAGGTTCATCAGGAGCCGTGCCGTTCGGCCGTTCCCATCGCTGAACGGGTGGATCGTGACGAGGCGATAATGCGCCTCGATCGCCACCTCGGGACCCGGCTCCGCCTCGGCCAGCCAGCGCGAGAAGTCGGCCATGAGGGGCGGCAGTTCTGCCGGAGATGGGAAGCGAACCATCGATCCCAGCACCCTGCGCTCCCGCGAAGAGTAGCGGCCCGCTTCGTCCGGGTCCGACCGCGCGAGCACGAGGCGGTGGATCTCGCGGATATCGCCCTCCCGCAGCGGCTCGGCCGTCCCGGCCAGCGCCCGCACGAAGGCAAGCGCGTCCATGTGATCGATCGCCTCGAGGTGATGACGAAGCGGCTTCCCGCCGATCGTGATGCCCTTTTCCACCACGACGGCCGTCTCGGACCGCGTGAGGGTCGATCCTTCGATGGCGTTCGACGTGAAGGTGAGCTCGACGTCGTACCAGCGCTCCAGCGCGTCGAGGCTCGGTCCGGCAAGCGGCCTCAGCGCATCGAGGCGCGCCTTCTTGGCGAGAATGCGATCCGGGATGAACACGGGCCGAGACTACCACGGCCCGTGTCGGGTCACACGCGAGCGTCCCGTACGATCTACGCGGCGATCGACATCTGCGGTTCGGCCGCGCGGACGTCGGCGTCGACATGCGCTTCGAAGCGCTTGAAGTTCTCCTGGAACATGGAGACGAGGCGCTTGGCGGTCTCGGCGAAGGCGGCCTTATTCTGCCAGGTCTTCACCGGGTACAGGATGTGCGGCTCGACGCCCGGCACCGAGGTCGGGACCGCGAAGCCGAAATACGGGTCGCGGCGGAAATCGGCCTTGGCGAGCGAGCCGTCGAGCGCGGCCGTCAGCAGCCGGCGGGTCACGCGGATCGGCATGCGCCGTCCGCCCGTCATCACGCCGCCGCCGGTCCAGCCCGTGTTCACGAGCCAGCAATCGACATGGTGGCGCTGGATGAGGTCGCGCAGGAGGTTGCCGTAGACGGAGGGGTGGCGCGGCATGAAGGGCGCCCCGAAACAGGTCGAGAACGTCGCTTCGGGACCCTTGAGGCCCTTCTCCGGCCCGGCGACTTTTGCCGTATAGCCGGACAGGAAGTGGTACATTGCCTCGGCGCCCGTCAGCTTGGCAATCGGCGGCAAGACGCCGAAGGCGTCGGCCGTCAGCATCACGATGTTCGTCGGATGGCCGGCACGACCGCTGGTCGAGGCGTTCGGGATGAAGTCGATCGGGTAGGCACAGCGCGCATTCTCGGTCTTCGACGCATTGTCGAAGTCGGGCATGCGGGTAACAGGATCGAAGACCACGTTTTCCAGCACGGTACCGAAGCGCTCGGTCGTGGCGTAGATCTCGGGCTCGGCGTCGCGGGAGAGGCGGATCGTCTTGGCGTAGCAGCCGCCCTCGAAGTTGAAGATGCCGTTCGGACCCCAGCCATGCTCGTCGTCGCCGACGAGCGGGCGGTTCGGGTCGTTCGACAGGGTCGTCTTGCCCGTGCCCGAGAGGCCGAAGAAGATCGCAGAATCGCCCTCGTGCCCGGCATTGGCCGAGCAATGCATCGGCATGATCTTCTTCGCCGGCAACACGTAGTTCAGGTAGGTGAAGACCGACTTCTTCATCTCACCCGCATAGGACGAGGAGCCGATCAGCACGATCTTGCGCGTGAAGTCGCAGGCGATGATCGTCTCCGAGCGGCAGCCATGGCGCGCCGGGTCGGCCTTGAAGGACGGCAGGTCGATGATGGTCAGGTCGGGCGTGTAGCCCGCGAGATCGCCGGCCTCCGGACGGATCAAGAGGTTGCGGATGAACAGCGAGTGCCAGGCGTATTCCGTGAAGACCCTCGCCTTGACGCGGTGCGTCGGGTCGGCGCCGCCATAGAGGTCCTGCGCGAAG
The DNA here is from genome assembly GCA_964251455.1 of uncultured Enterovirga sp. Lineage (GTDB taxonomy): Bacteria > Pseudomonadota > Alphaproteobacteria > Rhizobiales > Beijerinckiaceae > Enterovirga. The sequence continues at coordinate 1,528 of CAXUKK010000225.1, read as the reverse complement.
AGCTGCTTGCCCTCGGCCTGCTTGAGGAAATCCTCCAGGATCACGTCGAACTGGTCGCGGGTGATCGCGCCGTTATTGTCCCACCACACCTCGTTCTCGGTGTCGGCGTCGCGGACGATGAACTTGTCCTTGGGCGAGCGGCCGGTATGGATGCCGGTATCGGCCGCAAGCGCGCCGCCATGGATCAGGTGGGCCTCGTTGCGCGCGAGCGATTGCTCGACCAGCGCCGGGGCAGTGAGGTTCCAGAACACGCCCTGAAGGTTGCGGAGGCCGATCTTGTCCGCCCCGAAAGACGCGTTGAAGTGACCGAAATTATCCAAGGCGCATCCTCCGGGACCATTTTGTCCACACCGTACGGTCTGCTCGATGCCGCGCGCGAGTGGGCTGTTAGATGCAGGCAATTAGCCGGATTCAGAGGGGCGTCACAAGGGCGTCACGGACTCAAACTTAACCGCGGGCCCTAGCCTCGTGCGCAAGCGCGACGAGTGTGCGGCGCAGCGTGCCGGCATCGACGACCCGCTCCGGAAAGACGACACGCGCGGTGAGGTCGCCTGCGGCCAAATCCATGCCGTCCGGATCGCAACCGGTCGCGACCCAGCGACCCTCCGGCGCACCCGCCAGCTTCGTCGCGTAAAGTCCGATCGCGTCCGCGTGGTCCGCGTTCATGTGATCGACCGCGCCTGCCTCAGCACCGATCAAAGCCTCCGCACCGGCCATGTCGGTGAGGAGTTCGGCCGGTCGGAGCCGTCCTGCCTTGGCAAACCCGCCGTTCAAATGCGCACCCTCGACGACCATGCGGCGGAACGAAAAGTCGGGAAAGTCGGCGTAGAGTTCGGATTTCGGGTTGCGGGCGAGGAAGCGGCGCCGGACGTGCGGGTCGGTGCTCCGCTCGACCCGTCCGCTCACGGTCAGCCGTGGATGCGCGAGCGGATCACCGCGACCCGTCGCGGCAAGCAGGATCGAGGCGCGCGCGTCCGCATCGAGATTGGCCGCATGCGCCGAAAGGCCGGACACGAGGAGCAGCGGCGAGCCGTCGTGGTCGGTCGCGACCGTGACGAGCGTCGCGAAGGGCGCACCGGTCTCGCGATCGAGCGTGGCCATCGCGCCGGCCCGCATTGTTCGGAGGAGGTGTTTCGCCAGAGGGACGGGATCGAACTCGGCCGGTCCGGGCGCGTTTCCACCGCTCATGAATCCGCTTCGCTCCGTCGTGAATTGGTAATCGCCCCGCTCTGCCTTATTTAGCGCCTGTCGACCATGCACCACGGTGCTTGTGGACACTGAACCGAGCGGATGCGACGAGCCGGGATTGTCCGGCGCGCCGAACCGCATCGAGGAGACAAGATGCCGACCATCGCCCTCGTGGACGACGACCGCAACATTCTGACCTCCGTATCCATCGCGCTCGAGGCCGAAGGCTACCGGATCCAGACCTACACCGACGGGGCATCCGCCTTCGACGGCCTGCGGCAATCTCCGGCCGATCTCGCGATCCTCGACATCAAGATGCCCCGCATGGACGGCATGGAAC
>CAXUKK010000224.1:0-5533 GCA_964251455.1 uncultured Enterovirga sp. | reverse complement strand
GTTCAACCACGAGCCGCGCCGGCCGAGGCGGTTGCTGCTGAACCGGCGGCAGATCGACAAGTTCATCGGGGCGACGCAGCGGGAGGGCTACACGCTCGTGCCGCTGAAGCTCTATTTCAACGAACAGGGCCGGGCGAAGCTCGAACTCGGCCTCGGCCGAGGCAAGAAGCTGCACGACAAGCGCGATGCCGAGAAGAAGCGCGACTGGGAGCGCGAGCGCGGCCGACTCATGCGTGAGAAGGGCTGATGGCCGGACCGGACACGCTACCCGACGATCTTCCGGCTCCGGTCGACGACGGAGCAGCCGACCATCTGCGCGGGGCGCAGCTGCCCGACATCCTGCTGGCGGCGACAGATGGCTCCAGCATCTCGCTGGCGGCCCTGCCGGGTCGCGTCGTGCTCTACGTCTATCCTCGCACGGGCGAGCCCGGAAAGTCGCCGGCCGCGGAGTGGGATGCCATCCCGGGAGCGCGCGGCTGCACGCCGCAATCCTGCTCGTTCCGGGACCATTTCGCGGAATTGCAGGAACTCGGCGCGTCCCGGGTCTTCGGCCTGTCCTCGCAGGACACCGCCTACCAGCGCGAGGCGGCCGAGCGGCTGCACCTGCCGTTCCCGCTCCTGTCGGACGAAGACCTTGCCCTGACGCGGGCAGCGCGCCTGCCGACGTTCGTTTTCAATGGGATGACGCTGATCCGGCGCATGGCCGCCGTGATCGATGATGGCCGGATCACGCAGCTCTTCTACCCGGTCTTTCCGCCGGACCGCAGCGCCGGCGACGTGGTCGCCTGGCTGCGGTCGAACCGGGTCTGATCAGCCGGCGATCGGCGGGATGTCGTCGAAGGACGGACGCGACAGCCGCCAGGGGCGGGTGAGCGAGGCCGTGGCCGCCTCCGACGGACGGAGCGAACGGGCGGAGCCGTCCATCCTGACCTCGGCGATGTTCAGGAAGCCGAAGATCTGCAGGCGCGAGGCGATCATCTTGGTTTCACGGTCGTCGGCCGCGATGACGAAGGATCCATTCGTATAGACGGTGTCGAGGAGGCCCTTCTGGTCGCGGTTGTCGGATTGGGTCGCGCGGGGGCCGGGAAAGCGGACCACATTCGTGGCCGCGGCACTCTGGGAACGCATGACTCGTACTCACTCAACTGAGAATCAACTCACTCACTGTCGCTCGGAATATTTAAGGGCCGGCTAACCACGCGCTTGTGTCGGCGGCGTTCGGGGCCGCCTCCGAGCTGGTCACTTCCGCATCGCGGCGCGCTGGGGCACGATGCGCATTCCAGAGGGCAAGCCGGCAAAGAGACTGCCTATGAAAAACATCCTCGTCCCCACCGAGACCCACGAGGTCATGAATTCCGTCCTCGAGACGGCGACGCTCGTGCAGCGCCGGTTCAAGGGCTATGTCGAGGGCTTCGCGCTGCGGCCCGCGGTGCCCGATTACGTGCCGATCGACATGGTGAGCGGGCTCGCCTGGCACGTCGACGAGAAGGCCGACGAGGACACGCGGCGTTCCGCCTTCGCGCTGTTCGAGGGCTTCATGAAGGGCCGCGGCCTGCCCGAGTCTCCGGCGGGGTCGCCCGAGGCCGGCTACGGCTGGCACGCGAAGGCGCCGGCAGGGGACATGTTCCTGGCGAGCCATGGCCGGATCTTCGACGTGGTGGTGCTCGGACGGCCGGTCTCGGGCAAGGCCCAGCCGTCGATGGCGAGCCTGGAGGCCGTGCTCTTCGAATCCGGCCGACCGCTGCTCATTGCGCCGCCCGAAGCTCCCAAGACCCTGGGCGAGACCGTCGTCATCGCCTGGAACGGCTCGACCGAGACGGCCCGCACGGTGGCCTTCGCGGCGCCGTTCCTGCGCGAGGCGAAACGGATCATCGTCCTCATGGTCGAGGGATGGTCGGTGCCCGGACCGTCGGGCGAGCAACTCGCGTCATCGCTGAGGCGCTGCGGGCTCCAGGTCGAGACGCTGATGGCGACACGCGACCGCCGCAACGATGGCGAGGTCATCCTGACGAGGGCGCAGGCGCTCGGCGCCGACCTCCTGGTCAAGGGTGCGTACACCCAGAGCCGGCTGCGGCAGATGATCTTCGGCGGCGCCACAGCCCACATCCTCGCCCACGCGACCATCCCGGTCCTCATGGCGAACTGACGACGTGGACGTGAGCCGGGGGTTCATCCGCGTTCGAGCGCCCTGAGCGGGGCAGGCTTGCACGTTTCGTGCTGCGCCGCGGCGAGAAGCGCATTACAGGTTCGCCGTCACGCTTCGCCGCACGCTCACTCGCGAAGGTTCTCGATGCAGATTTCCCGCCCCTACCTCATGTTTCTCGGCGACGTGCCGGATCCGCTCGCGGCCAAGACGGCCTACGGCATCGTCGACTGGCGCCGGGACTGGTGCCTCGGCCAGCTCCGGCTGCCGGGCTGCAAGGCGGATCTCGGCCTGCCGGACATCACGGTCGAAGAGGCGGCCGCGGGCGGCGCGAAGACCATGGTCGTCGGGATCGTGAATGCCGGTGGCGTACTCAACGAGATCTGGGTCCCGAGCATCCTCAAGGCGCTCGAGTCCGGGATGGATGTCGCCAGCGGCCTGCACATCCGCCTGGGCGCCGATCCGCGCATCGCAGAGGCTGCCGCGAAGCACGGCCGCCAGCTCTTCGACGTTCGCCAGTCGGACCAGCGCTTCGCGACCGGCAAGGGCACGAAGCGGACGGGGATGCGCCTCCTGACGGTCGGGACGGATTGTTCCGTCGGCAAGAAATACACGGCGCTCGCGCTCGAGCGCGAGATGTCGGCGCGCGGCTTCGATGCCGAGTTCAAGGCGACAGGCCAGACCGGCGTGTTCATCTCCGGCCGGGGCGTCGCGATCGATGCCGTCGTGGCGGACTTCATCTCCGGCGCGGTCGAGTGGATCTCGCCCGACGCTGCGCCTGACCATTGGGACCTCGTCGAGGGGCAGGGTTCGCTTTTCCACCCGTCCTACTCGGGCGTTACGCTCGGGCTGCTGCACGGGGCGCAGCCGGACGCTTTCGTCGTCTGCCACGAGCCCACCCGCACCAACATGCGCGGCGTGAAGCAGCCGCTGCCGACGATCGCCGAGGTGATCGACCTGACGATCCGCTCCGGCAAGCTCACCAACCCCGACATCCGGCCGGTCGGCATAGCCGTGAACACGCAGGCGCTCTCGGAGAGCGACGCGAAGACCTATCTCGCCAAGGTCTCGGCGGAGCACGATCTTCCGGCCTCCGACCCGATCCGTTTCGGGGTCGGCGCCATCATCGACCGTCTCGAGGTGGAGTTCCCGCGCAGCCGCGCCGCGTCCTGATGGACGCACGCACGCCAGAGGCCGTTATCGCCAGCACGCTGACGCCGAGCGACATCCGCTCGATCTTCTTCGGCATCATGCTGGCGATGCTGCTTTCGGCGCTGGACCAGACGATCGTCGCGACCGCGATGCCGACGATCGGGCGCGACCTCGGGCATGTCGAGAACCTGCCCTGGGTCGTCACGGCCTATCTGCTTGCCTCGACGGCCGTGACGCCGCTTTACGGCAAGTTCTCCGACATGCACGGGCGGCGCGTCACGCTGCTCATCGGAATCACGATCTTCATCGTCGGCTCCATCGCCTGCGCGCTCGCGCCGACCATGCTTGCCTTGATCCTGGCGCGCGGTGTCCAGGGGCTCGGGGGAGGGGGGCTGATCGCGATCGCCCAGACGATCGTCGCGGACATGGTCACGCCGCGCGAGCGCGGAAAATACCAGGTCTATTTCGGCGCGGTCTTCGCGACCGCGAGCCTCGGCGGGCCGGTTCTCGGCGGTTTCATCGCGCAGAACCTGCACTGGTCGTTCATCTTCTGGATCAACCTGCCGCTCGGGCTGCTCGCCTTCCTGCTCACCAATTCCCGGCTCAAGAAGCTGCCGCGGATCGAGCGCCGGCATCGGCTGGACGTGCTCGGCGCGGGGCTTCTCGTCGCGGCGACGACGAGCTTCATGCTCGTGCTGAGCTGGGGCGGCGCGCATTATCCGTGGCATTCGGCCCCGATCCTGACGCTCGGCGCGGCCTCGGCCGGGTTCTGGGTGGCGTTCGCCATACGCATGATGACGGCGTCCGAGCCGCTGATTCCCCTGCAGGTCCTCGCCGACCGGGTCGTCGGTTTCGCCACGCTTGCCAGCGCCCTGGGGATGGGCACCTATATCGGGCTCACCATCTTCGTGCCGATCTATTTCGAGGTCGCGCTCGGGCTCACCGCCCGGCAATCCGGCTTGGCACTGATTCCCCTCATGATCGGGATCGTCATCGGGTCGACGGTGTCCGGCCGGCTCATGGCGCGCGTGCGGCACTACAAGCGAGCGCCGGTGGCCGGGGTATCGATCGCGGTTCTGGCGATCGGAACCGTGACCCTGGCCGGTCCGGCCCTGCCGTTCCCCGCCCTGCTTTCACTGCTGTTCTGCGTGAGCCTCGGCCTCGGCACCGTGATGCCGGTCGCAACGGTCGCGGTTCAGAACGCCGCGCCGGCCGGTCATCTCGGCACCGCAACCGCCACGATGAACTTCTCGCGCCAGCTCTTCGGCGCGATCGTGGTCGCGGTCTACGGGGCGATCGTTCTGTCCGGCGATACTTCCGGCGGAAAGCTCACGCTGGAGACCCTCTCCGGAGGCGGCGGCAGCCCGGAGCTCGCATCAACTTTCCGCTACGTCTTCATCGCTGCGACGGCGGGTCTCAGCGCCTCGCTTGCCTTCTTCTGCCTGATGGAGGAACGGCCCCTGCGCGACAGCGTGCGCCCGGAGCCCGCTCCGGAGTAGGCGGCAAGGACGATACATGCCGGACGACGACGAGATCGACGTGTCGAAGCCCCGAGCGGCAGGACCGAGCCGCGAGGAGGCCGAGAACGCCATCCGCACCCTCATCAGCTGGGCCGGCGACGACCCGGACCGCGAGGGCCTCGTGGATACGCCGGCCCGCGTTGCCCGCGCCTATGCCGACTGGTTCTCCGGCTACGCGCAGGACCCGGCCGAGTACCTCCGGCGCACGTTCGACGAGGTGGGCGGATACGACGAGATCGTCGTCCTGAAGGGCATCCCGTTCGAGTCCCATTGCGAGCACCACATGGCGCCCATCATCGGGGAGGCCCACATCGGCTACCTGCCGCATCGGCGCGTCGTCGGGATCTCCAAGCTCGCGCGCCTCGTCGACGCCTTTGCGCGCAGGCTGCAGATTCAGGAGCGGATGACGGCCGAGATCGCGGATACGCTGCAGGAGGTCCTGCAGCCGCGCGGAGTCGCGGTCGTGATCGAATCGAGCCACGAATGCATGACCACGCGGGGCGTCCACAAGCGCGGCGTCAGCATGATCACGAGCCGGATGCTCGGCGCCTTCCGCGACAACCCCGCCACGCGGCGCGAATTCTTTGCGGCCATCGGGAAATAGCGGCGAGGTTCCGCGTTTGTCACGGCGAAGCTGGGCGGTTTCGCCTCGCGCATCCCTCTAAGGACAATCTCATGCTGCGCTGGGCCCTGATCTTCTTCGTGATCTCTCTCGTGG
>CAXUKK010000223.1:0-5576 GCA_964251455.1 uncultured Enterovirga sp. | reverse complement strand
GTTCTACACGAGCGGCACGACCGGGCGCTCGAAGGGCGCGATGCTGTCTCATCGCAGCCTCATGGCCATGACGGTCGCGCATCTGGCGGATCTCGACGATCCGGACGAAACCACCTGCCTGATCCACGGCGCCCCGATGAGCCACGGATCCGGGCTCTACATCCTGCCCTATCTCATCCGCGGCGCCGCGCAGGTCGTCCCGGCCTCGTCCGGCTTCGAGCCGGAGGAGTTCCTCGATCTCTGCGACGTGCATCCGGGATCGGCGGCCTTCCTGGCGCCGACCATGGTGCAGCGGATCCGCCGGACGGCCGCCGAAAGGGGCCGCGCCCCGCGGCATCTCAGGTCGGTCGTCTATGGCGGCGGCCCGATGTACGTCGAGGAACTGAAGAAGGCGCAGGCCGTGTTCGGCAACGTCTTCTCCCAGCTCTACGGCCAGGGCGAAGCCCCGATGACGATCACGGGCATGAACCGGCGCGAGCATGCCGGGGCCCCGGACGGGGTGCTCGGCTCGGTCGGCTGGGCACGGAGCGGCGTCGAAATCCGCATCGCGGCCCCGGATGGCACGCCCCGGCCGGCTGGCGAGATCGGCGAGGTCGTCTGCCGCGGCGACATCCTCATGTCCGGCTACTGGAACAACGCCGACGCGACCGCGCAGACGATCCGGGACGGCTGGCTCTTCACGGGCGATGTCGGCTCGGTGGACGAGACCGGCTGCCTGACGCTCCGCGACCGCTCCAAGGACGTGGTGATCAGCGGCGGCACCAACATCTACCCGCGCGAGGTCGAGGAGGCGCTCCTCACGCATCCGGACGTCGAGGAGGTCTGCGTGATCGGCGCGCCCGATCCGGAATGGGGCGAGGTGGTCGTGGCCTTCATCGTGCCCCGGACGGGCGCCGTGTCGACGCACGAGGCGCTCGACGCGCATTGCCTCGCTCGGATCGCGCGGTTCAAGCGGCCGAAGCGCTACCGCTTCGTGCCCGACCTGCCGAAGAGCAATTACGGCAAGGTCCTGAAGCGGGAGCTTCGCGGGCAGCTTTCCGCGCACGAGGTTTGATCGACCTCAGCGCGCGACGTCGATCACTACGCGCCCGCGCACCTGTCCGGCGAGAATCTCGGTCGCAAGCTCAGGCACCCGCGAAAGCGGCTCGACGGACGTCATCGCGTCGAGCTTCGTCCGGTCGAGATCGCGTGCCAGCCGCGCCCAGGCTGTCTCGCGACGCGCCATCGGCGTCATCACGGAATCGACGCCGAGCAGCGCGACATTGCGCAGGATGTGCGGCAGCACCGTCGCCGGAAGGTCCGGCCCCGCCGCGAGGCCGCAGGCCGCGACGGCGCTGCCATACATGGTCTGCGCCAGCACGTTCACGAGCGTCGTCGAGCCGACGGAATCGACGGCGCCGGACCAGCGCTCCTTCTGCAGCGGCGCGCCCTTGTCGGCGAGTTGCTGGCGCTCGACGAAGTCGGAGGCGCCGAGCGAGCGCAGGTACGCGTGCGTAGCCGGCCTGCCGGTCGCGGCCGTGACGCGGTAGCCGCGCGCCGACAGCAGCGAGATCGCGGTCGAGCCGACGCCGCCGGCAGCGCCCGTCACGAGCACCTCGCCGCCGCCGGGCGTGATCGCGCCCCAGTTCTCCAGCGCATCGACGCAGAGCGCGGCCGTGTAGCCCGCCGTGCCGATGGCCATGACGTCCTGCAGACCGAACGGATCCGGCACGCGGATGAGCCATTCGGGCTTCAGCCGCTGGAAGCGGGTGTAGCCGCCCCATTGCGTCTCGGAGAGGCCGAAGCCGTTGACCAGGACCTTGTCGCCGGGCTTCCAGTCTGCGGAGCGGGATTCGACGACCGTGCCGGAGAGATCGATGCCCGCCAGCATCGGCAGCTTGCGGGCGATGCGGCCCTTCCCGGAGACCGCGAGCCCGTCCTTGTAGTTCAGCGTCGAGAACGCGACCTCGACCAGGACCTCGTGGTCCGGCAGGTCCGAGAGGGCGATGTCGCGGAAGGCCGCCCTCGGCTTGCCCTCGACATCCTCGATCATCAGCGCGCGAAAGCTGCTCATCGGCTCGTGTCCTCTCCATATCCGGACCGCTTTGCGGCTATTGCAGCCGCCGCCTCGGGCGGCCTTCGTGCTCGCATCCGTTTGACGCAACACCGGCGGAAAAGCACCTGCCGAGATCACCTCATCCGCGTGGTGCTCATGGAGACATGGCAGCCGCGTTCGATCCCGTCTGTTTTCCCGCCCCTCGACGCGTTAATCCCGGCTCCGAGCACGCGCACCGGGCGCGTCGGTGGAGCATGCCGTGATCATCGACCTGTCGATCGCGTTGGAGAACGACGTCGTGGCCGATCCTCCCTTCATGAAGCCCCGGATCGAGTACCGCACCCACGAGAACACGGCGGTCGAGATCGCCGCTGCCTTTCCCGGCCTCCGACCGGATCAGCTGCCCGACGGCATGGGCTGGGCGATGGAGAACGTCACGATCTCCACCCATAACGGCACGCATGTCGACGCGCCCTGGCACTACCATCCGACCATGGATGGCGGCGCGCGCGCCATCACGATCGACGAATGCCCGCTCGACTGGTTCGTCCGGCCCGGCGTGAAGCTCGACTTCCGGCACCTGCCCGACGGGCATCTCGTGACGCCCGCCGAGATCGACGCCGAGCTCGCCCGCATCGGATACGGGCTGAACCCGTTCGACATCGTCGTGGCGAATACGCGCGCGGGCCAACGCTACGGCCAGCCCGACTACATCCATGCCGGATGCGGCTTTGGACGCGACGCGACCTTGCATCTGGTGCGCCAGGGCATCCGGGTCGTCGGCACCGACGGCTGGAGCTGGGACGCGCCTTTCAGCATCACGGCGAAGCGCTTCGCCGAGACCGGCGACGCGTCCCTCATCTGGGAAGGGCACAAGGCCGGGCGCGAAGCCGGCTATTGCCAGATCGAGAAGCTGCACAATCTCGAGGCGCTGCCCGCGACAGGATTCACGATCAGCTGCCTGCCCGTGAAGATCCGCAAGGCGTCGGGCGGCTGGACGCGTGCGGTCGCGATCCTGCCGGACTAGAAGAACACAAAACGGGAGGATCTTGTGAGGATGAGAACGGTTTTGCAGGCCGCCGGCATGGTGGCCGGCCTCTGGGCAGGCGCGGCAACGGCGGAGATATCGGGCGGCACGATCAAGCTCGGCGTGCTCACCGACATGTCCGGCGTCTATTCGGACATCACCGGCAAGGGGTCGGTCGTCGCGACCCGCATGGCGGTCGACGACTGCCTCAAGGCGGAATGCGCGGGGCTCAAGGTCGAGATCCTCTCCGCCGACCACCAGAACAAGGCCGACATCGCCTCGTCGATCGCCCGCGAATGGATTGACCGGCAGGGCGTCGACGCCTTCGTGGACATGTCGAACGCGTCCCTGCAGCTCGCGCTGCCACCACTCTTCCGGGAGAAGAACCGCGTCGGCCTGTTCCCGGGCGGTACCGCGCGTCTCACAGGCGACGCGTGCCAGCCGGAGCACGTCGTGCAGTGGATGTGGGACACCTACGTCCAGGTGGCCGGCGTCGCGAACTACCTCACCAAGCCCGGGACGAAGTGGTTCCTGGTGACGGCCGATTACGCGCTCGGCCACCAGCTCGAAGCGGACACGAAGGCCATCGTCTCGGCCAAGGGCGGGACCTATGTCGGATCGGTCCGCCACGCCTTCCCGGCGACCGACCTCTCCTCCCAGGTCCTGACGGCGCAGGGCTCTGGCGCGGAGTATGTCGCGCTCGCCAATGCCGGCGGCGACACCGTCGCGGGGATCAAGACGGCGCGCGATTTCGGCCTCGGCCAGGCGCAGCAGAAGCTCGTCGCCTTCTTCATGACGGTCATGGACGTGAGGAGCGTCGGGCTGGAGACCGCGCAGGGCGCCGTCGTCACCGAAGGCTTCTACTGGGACCTGGACGAACGCACCCGCGCCTTCTCGGCCCGGTTCAAGGCGGAGCACGGTGCCGTGCCCTCCGCGATCCAGGCAGGCATCTACTCGGCCGTGCGGCACTACCTGAAGGCCGTCGCGGCGGCGACATCGGACGAGGCCAAGACCGTCATCGCGAAGATGCGCGAGTTGCCGATCGCGGACGACGTCGTGCGCAACGCCAAGCTCCGGGAGGACGGCCGCATGGTGCACGACTTCTACGTCTTCCAGGTCAAGAAGCCCGCCGCGTCGAGGAACGAGTGGGACTTCTACGACCTCGTGGCCACCATCCCGGGCGATCAGGCGTTCAGGCCTCTCGCCCAGAGCACCTGCCCGGCGATCGCGAAAACGCGGTAGCAGAGCGGGACGCTCTCCCCGTCGCCGGGCTCGATCCGGCCAGCGCTGCCGGACCGGCGGCGATGAGGCCGACCATCGGCGTCACGCCGCATCCCCCGGTGCAGCACGATGCATCGCGGGCTCGTGGCTGCCGAGCGCAGCCCGCGGTTCAGTGAGGGCCTACCTCCGGCAGGAGGGTGACGATTCCGGCCCCGTCGAGCTCGCTCTTGCCCTGCGAGACCATGAGGCGGAACATCGTGAGGGCCTGGGACAGCATCGGCATGGCCAGATGCTCTGCTCGCGTTGCCTCGTGAACCAGTTCCAGGTCCTTCAGGATCTGCCGGGCATAGCCGCGCGGGGCATAATCCTTCGCCACCATGCGCGGAAAGATCGCCTGCAGGACGGCCGAGTTGCCGAGCCCGGGCGCGAGCGCGGCCGGAATGCGCGACGCGTCCACGCCGTACGCTTCGGCAAGCCGCAGCCCCTCGGCGCAGATGACGTAGTTCGTCAGGCAGAGCGCCTGATTGACGAGCTTGGTGGCTTGCCCGGCACCCGTGCCGCCCATGTGGGTGGCGAGGCCGAGTTGATCCAGGACCGGCCGCGCAGCCTCGACGGCTGCTTCCTCCCCGCCCAGCATGATCGCGAGCGTGCCGGCCTCCGCAGCGGGTGGTCCACCCGAGACCGGCGCGTCGAGGAAAGCGCCTCCGGCGCCCGCGACCGCCGCCGCGATCTCTTTCGTGATCCCCATCTCTGTCGTCGAGACGTCGACCACCGTCTTGCCGGACAGCCCAGCCGCAGCGACGAGCCCGAGCACCACGTCCCGGACCGCGGCCGAGGTCGTGACGCAGACGAAGACGATGGCAGCGCTCGCTGCCGCCTCCGCAGGCGTGGCCGCGGGCACGACACCCCAGCCCTGCGCCTCCGCCACCCTGGCCGGGTCGAGATCGTAGCCGATCACGCGGTGACCGGAGCCGGCCAGTCGCTTCGTGAAGCCGGCCCCCATGAGCCCGAGCCCGATAAAACCGATATCCGCCATCATGAAACCGCTCCCAACCGGTAGATGCGACGTGCGTTGTCGCGGAACAGCGCCGTCTGCTCGGCCTGCGGCCGCTCCGCCACGGCGGCCGCGAAGCCCGCGAAGATGTCCGCGAACGAGCCGCAGAGGCTGTCGACGGGGAAGTTGCTGGCGAACATGCAGCGCTCGACGCCGAAGATTGCAATCGTGTCGCGGATCACCGGGCCGTTTGCTTCCACTGTCCACGGCAGTCCGGGCCGGCCGAGGCCCGAGATCTT
>CAXUKK010000222.1:0-5592 GCA_964251455.1 uncultured Enterovirga sp. | reverse complement strand
GAACCGGGTGTTCTCGAGGAGGAGCACGTCGCCGTCCTGCAGGGCGGCAACCGCCCGCGCGGCCGGCTCACCGACGCAATCGGCCGCGAACGCCACAGGCCGCCCGAGCTCTTCCGACACGGCCACGGCGATCGGCTTCAGCGAGTCCGCCTCGTTCGGCCCGCCCTTCGGGCGCCCGAAATGCGCGAGCAGCACCACGCGGCCGCCGGCAGCGGCAATCTCGCGGATCGTCGGAAGGATGCGCTCGATCCGGGTGCGGTCGGTGACGCGGCCGTTCTCGGTCGGGACGTTCAGATCGACGCGGACGAGGACGCGTTTCCCGCGCAGCTCGGCATCGTCGAGCGTCTTGACGCCGATCATCTGGCGAGCGCTCCGGGGAAGTAGCGCAGCAGAAGGATGATCACGACGGCCGTGAGGATCGCCGTGAGCACGGAGGATCCAACGAGCGCGGTCCAGCCCGGGACGCTGCGAACGCGTCGCGCGATGAAGGACACCTCGCCGCGTACCGCCGCGAGTTCCGCCTGCGACGCGACTTCGTTCATCCGCCCCGCGGCCGTCTCGAGCCGGCCGACGACGCGCTGCATCGCGTCCTCCGAACGGGCGAGCTTCTCCTCGATGCGGGAGGTCTTGTCCTCGATCCGGGCCAGCGGCTCGGACGACACGCCACCCGAGGTCGGAACGGCGACACCGGGCGACAGCGCGCCGTTCGAAGTGGGTGCACCGGTCCCTGATGGAGCCGGGACGATGATCTCCGGCTCGGTCGGGCGCAGCGCGCTGGTGGTCTCAGGGCGGGGGGCGGTCAAGCTGTCTGACATAGCGGTCTCAAATCGTGCTTCGCGCGGGACGTTACGCCAAGCCCGCCCTGCCCGCACGCGTCCTCTTGGCGAAACTCAGATCAGCTTCGCCATCGCAACGGCTGTGTCGGCCATGCGGTTCGAGAAGCCCCATTCGTTGTCGTACCACGACAGGATGCGGACGAAGTTGCCCTCCAGCACCTTGGTCTGGTCGAGCGCGAAGATCGACGAATGCGGGTCGTGGTTGAAGTCGATCGAGACGTTCGGCTGGTCGGTGACGCCGAGGATGCCCTTCAGCTTGCCGCCCGCCGCCGCCTGGATGGCGGCGTTGATCTCGTCCTTCGTGGTCGTACGCTTGGCGACGAACTTGAAGTCGACGACCGACACGTTCGGGGTCGGCACACGGATCGACGACCCGTCGAGCTTGCCGTTCAGCTCAGGCAGGACGAGGCCAACCGCCTTCGCGGCGCCCGTGGAGGTCGGGATCTGCGACAGGGCGGCGGCGCGGCCGCGATACAGGTCCTTGTGCATCGTATCGAGCGTCGGCTGGTCGCCCGTGTAGGAGTGGATGGTCGTCATGAACCCCTTCTCGATGCCGACCGCCTCGTGGAGCACGTAGGCGACCGGGGCGAGGCAGTTCGTCGTGCAGGATGCGTTCGAGACGACGATGTGGTCCTTCGTCAGCTTGTCGTGGTTCACGCCGTAGACGACCGTGAGGTCCGCCCCGTCCGCCGGGGCGGAGACGATGACGCGCTTCGCGCCCGCTTGGAGGTGGGCCGAGGCCTTGTCCTTCGACGTGAAGATGCCCGTGCATTCGAGCGCGATGTCGACGCCGAGATCCCGGTGCGGCAGTTCGGCCGGGCTCTTGATCGCCGTGACGCGGATGCGCTTGCCGTCGACGACGAGATAGTCGCCGTCCACCTCGACCTTGCCGGGATAGCGGCCGTGGACGGAGTCGAACCGGAGCAGGTGGGCGTTGGTCTCCACCGGGCCGAGGTCGTTGATCGCGACCACCTCGATATCCGTACGGCCCGCTTCGTGGATGGCGCGCAGCACGTTGCGGCCGATGCGGCCGAACCCGTTGATGGCGACCTTGACGCTCATGGTACCGAACTCCCTCCCGTCCCGTCAGACGATGCCGCCGCGGGGATGATGTGGCTTCTACAGATTATGGGTGCGCAGGACGCGCTCCGCCACGGCCTCGGCCGTGATTCCGAAGTGACGGTAAAGCTCCTTGTACGGCGCGCTGGCCCCGAACCCGCTCATGCCGACGAAGATGCCGTCCGGCCCGATCACGGCATCCCAGCCGAAGCGCACGGCCGCCTCGACGGCGACCTTCACGGGCGCCGCACCGATGACATGCCGCCTGTGGTCCTCCGATTGTTCCAGGAACAGCTCCAGCGAGGGTACGGAAACGACGCGGGCCGACACGCCCTTATCCCTGAGCAGCGCCTGGGCCTCGATGGCAATCGACACCTCGGAACCGGACGCAAAAATGGAGGCGTGGACCTCGCCCTCGGCCGGAGACAACTCGTAAGCGCCGGCGGCGGACAGGTTGGCGTCGGACGCAGTCCGCCGGACCTGCGGCAGATTCTGGCGGGTGAGCGCGAGCAGCGTCGGTCCGTCGGTACGCTCGAGCGCGACCTGCCAGCATTCCGCCGTCTCGATCGCGTCCGCAGGCCGGAAGACCCGCAGGTTCGGCATGGAGCGCAACGCCGCCAGATGCTCGACCGGCTGATGCGTCGGGCCATCTTCGCCGAGGCCGATCGAATCGTGCGTCATGACGTAGACGACCGGGATCCCGCCCAGCGCCGAGATCCGGATCGCCGGACGGGCGTAATCGGAGAAGACCAGGAAGGTCGCGCCGGCCGGCCGGAAGCCGCCATGGATCGCCAGGCCGTTCATGGCCGCCGCCATGGCGTGTTCGCGGATGCCGTAATGGATGTAGCGGCCGCCGAACGAGCCGGGCGCGAGCGATGTCGGGTTGTTGACCCGCGTGTTGTTCGACGGCGTCAGGTCGGCCGAGCCGAGGATCAGTTCCGGCATCACCTTGGTGATGGCTGTCAGCGCGAGTTCGCTCGCCTTGCGGGTCGCGACCTCCTGCGGCTCGGCGAGAAGTTGCGCCTTCAGGTCCGCCACGGCGGCCCCGAACGCCTCCGGCAGCTTGCGGTGCATGCGGCGGGTGAACTCGGCCCGCCTCGCCTTGTCCAGCGCCTCCATGCGGCCGGTCCAGGCCGTCCGCTCAGCCGCGCCGCGCCGGCCGGCTGCGCGCCAGGCCGCCATGATGTGCTCCGGCACCTCGAAGGGCGCGGCATTCCAGCCGATCGCAGCCTTGGCGCCGGCGAGTTCCTCCGCGCCGAGCGGCTCGCCATGCGCCTTCGACGTCCCGGCCTTCTTCGGCGCCCCGAACCCGATGGTGGTCCGGCAGGCGATCAGGCTGGGCTTGTCCGAGGCCTGCGCGCGCGCGATCGCGGCCGCGATGGCCTCGGGGTCGTGCCCGTCGATGCGCTCCGCGCGCCAGCCCGCCGCCTCGAAGCGCTTCGGCTGGTCGACCGAGTCGGACAAGGACAGCGGCCCGTCGATCGAGATGCCGTTGTCGTCGAACAGGACGATGAGCCGGCTCAGCTGCAGGTGGCCCGCAAGCGCGATAGCCTCCTGGCTGATCCCCTCCATCAGGTCGCCGTCGGAGGCGAGCACATAGGTGAAATGGTCCGAGATGCCCTCGCCGTACTCGGCCGCCAGCATGCGCTCGGCCAGAGCCATGCCGACCGATGTCGCGAGGCCCTGCCCCAGCGGGCCGGTCGTCGTCTCGACGCCCGGCGTCATGAAGTGCTCGGGATGGCCGGGCGTCTTCGAATCGAGCTTGCGGAAGCGCTTGAGCTCGTCCGCCGTCATGCCTTCGAGGCCGGAAAGATGCAGCAGCGCGTAGAGCAGCATCGAGCCGTGCCCGGCCGACAGCACGAAGCGGTCGCGATCGGGCCAGAACGGGTCGGCCGCGTCGTATTTCAGGAACTGCGTGAACAGCACGGTCGCGATGTCGGCGGCCCCCAGGGGCAGGCCGGGATGACCGGATTTCGCGGCTTCGACACCATCCATGGCGAGCGCCCGGACGGCCCCCGCGAGCTCGGCATGGGTGGCGCGGTCGGGCGTGGCGACGTCGGACAAGATATGTTCCAGGATGCGGCGGGATCGGATCGACACGGGGCCACTCGCGGGCGCGGTCTAGCCACGCAGGCCTTCCGAGTCCAGTCCGCGGGCCGTCCCCGCATTGCCGGACGGGCACCCCCGCCTTAGGGTCTCGGCCGATTCAGGAGAAGGCCATGTCCCCCGAACTCGAGGCTGCCGTGAAGCGGCTGAACGCGGCGATCGGGCAGATCGAGGCAGCCGCGGCGGCTCGACCCGCGGTCGCCAGCCCGCGCGGCGATCTCGAGACCGAACTGCAGCTGATGCAGGACGATCGGGCGCGCCTCGCGGTCGACCTCGAGAGTGCATCGGCGCGGCTGAACCAGGTCGAGGTCGCGTCCGAGCATGTCGGGCGGCGGCTGCAGACGGCCATCGGCCATGTCGCCGAGGTCCTGGCCAGGGCCGAAAATGCCCAAGACATGCGGAGCTAGGCGATGGCGCACGTGCAGGTCACGATCGCGGGCAAGGCCTATCGCATGGCCTGCGGCGACGGCGAGGAGGACCATCTCCTCGAACTGGCGGCCGCTTTCGACGGCAAGATCCAGGAATTGCGCGGTTCGTTCGGCGAGATCGGCGACATGCGGCTTCACGTGATGGCGGCGCTGACGATGGCGGACGATCTTCTCGAGACACGCAGGCGGATCGGCACGCTCGAAGCCGAGATCTCGGCCTTGCGCTCGGTCGTCTCGGCCGCCGCGTCGCGCTCGGAGATGTCCGAGAAGCATCTGGCCGATGCCCTGAACCGCACGGCCGAGCGGATCGAGCGGGTGACGGATACGCTCGCATCACCGAGGGACGGCTAGGATTCCAGCCGAGCTCGCCGGACCGGGCGAGGCCGCGGAGAGCGGGCTCGAGGCGATCGCCACGGTTCCCCGTCCGCGCGACCGGATCGGGGCCGCGCAGGCACGCCGGATCGCGCTCGCCGCGAGCGGCTTCGGCGAGACGCGCACGGAAGGGCCGGGCATGCGGCACGTGTCGCGCGTCACGGAGCGGCTCGGGCTCGTCCAGATCGATTCCGTCAACGTCCTGTCGCGCGCGCATTTCGTTCCGTTCTTCTCGCGGCTCGGTCCCTACGACACGACGGATCTCGAGCGCCTCGCCTATGGCGGTCGCAAGCGCCGCCTCTTCGAGTACTGGGGCCACGAAGCCTCGCTGATCCGCGTCGAGCTGCAGCCGCATCTGCGCTGGCGGATGGAGCGGGCCCGCGCCGGACGGGGCATCTATGGCGGGTTGGCGCGCTTCGGCGCCGAGCGGCCGGACTTCATCGCGGCCGTGCTGGAGGAGGTGCGCCGCTCCGGCCCGCTCGCCGCGCGCGACCTCGCCGAGGGTGGCCGCGGCAAGGGCTCCTGGTGGGGCTGGAGCGACGGCAAGCGTGCGCTCGAATGGCTGTTCTGGGCCGGGCTGCTCACAACGATGACGCGACGCCCAGGGTTCGACCGCGTCTACGACCTGCCCGAGCGCGTCCTGCCGCCGGAGATCGTCGCCGCACCGACGCCGGAGCCGGCCGACGCGCAGCGTCACCTCGTGCGGGTCGCGGCGCGCGCGCTCGGGATCGCGACCGAGCGCGACCTGCGCGACTACTTCCGCCTGAACCCTGAGGACGGCCGTGTCGCGC
>CAXUKK010000221.1:0-5622 GCA_964251455.1 uncultured Enterovirga sp. | reverse complement strand
ACGCGAGCGCCCGAAGCCGCCCATCATCGCCGTGACGCCGAACATGGCGACCGCTCGCCGCCTCGGCATCGTCTGGGGCGTGCATGCGATCGTGACGTCCGAGGCCACGAACCTCGACGAGCTCGTCGAGCGGGCGACTTCGATGGCGGTCGCGGAGACGTTCGCCGAACCCGGGCAGCGGATCATCATCGTCGCGGGCGTGCCGCTCGGAACGCCGGGCGCGACGAACATGCTGCGCATCGCCAGGACGCCGGTCCGGTAGGCTGCCCCGGCAGGGTTCGTTCATCTCCTTCGTTCGCGGTCGTTGACGGGCACCCCCGCTCGCGCCTTAAGTCAGGCCGGGAGGCGGTTTCAAAGGAGAGTTGTCGCAATGAGACGAGTCTTGCTGGCCATGGCGGCTGCCCTGGCGCTTTTGTTCATGGCGCCGCTTGCAACGGCCCCGGCGCAGGCCGCCGAGATGACCCAGGTCGCGACTGGAAGCGTCGCGGACCGCGCTGCCGTCACGGCGGAGTACGCGCAGTGGCGGCGACGCGGCTATTATCGGCGGCACTACTACCGGCCGCGCCACTTCTACCGTCCGTATTACCGCCCGAGGGGCTACTACCGGCCGTATCGCTACTACCGGCCGTACGGCTATCGCCGGCATTTCTGGTAGGTGACATGAGGGCGGCGGACATTGGACGCCGCCCTTCTTCGTAGGAACCGTGGCCGGGCTGGTCCGTTCTGACGGTGCCTCAAGGCCTGTGCGGGCCGAGGCGACCAGATCCGCCCGGGGCCCATGACAAAGTCGAACACCAAGCACGGCCCAGTCACCTCGGCCGTCGCGACTGCGGCGCTAGCGCTTGCGCTCTCCGCCGCGCTCGGCCGTCGCCCGCAGCCGGCCCAGGAGGACGCGTCCGGCCGGTCGGGCAAGGACTCGGTCGCCGATCCCGAACAGGCAGCCCGCGAACCGGGCCGTGGACGCGCCGCCACGCAGCCGCAGGACATCCCCGCCCGTGGCTGGTGGGACATCATGTGGCGCGTCTACGGTGAGATCGGCGACGACCGCATCCTGGCCGTCGCGGCCGGGGTCACCTTCTACGGTCTGCTCGCCCTCTTCCCGGCGCTTGGCGCTTTCGTCTCGCTCTACGGGCTGGTGTCCGATCCGGGCACGATCTCCGAGCACATGGCGGCGCTCGGCGGCTTCATGCCGGGCGGCGCGCTCGACGTGATCAACGAGCAGGTCCTCCGCATCACGAAGGGCGACGAGGGCGCGCTCGGCGTCGCGTTCTTCTTCGGCCTCGCGGTCTCGGTCTGGAGCGCAAATGCTGGCGTGAAGGCCGTCTTCGACGCCCTGAACGTCGCCTATAACGAGAAGGAGAAGCGCAACTTCTTCATTCTCAACCTGACATCGCTCGCCTTTACGCTCGGAAGCATCCTGTTCCTGGTTCTGGCATTGAGCGGCGTCGTCGTGGTTCCCGTGATCCTCAAGTATATCGGCCTCGGCGGCGTGACGGACTGGCTGGTCTGGATCGGACGCTGGCCAGCGCTCCTCGTCGTGACGGTGCTGGCATTGGCGGTGCTCTACCGGTACGGCCCGAGCCGCGACAAGGCGAAATGGACCTGGCTTGCGCCCGGCAGCATCCTGGCGGCGTTTGGCTGGATGATCTTCTCGATGCTGTTCTCGTGGTATGTTGCGAGCTTCGGCAACTACAACGAGACTTACGGCTCGTTGGGCGCCGTCATCGGCTTCATGACCTGGATGTGGCTCTCGGTGACCATCATCCTGGTCGGCGCGGAACTCAACGCCGAGACGGAGCATCAGACGGTCCACGACACGACGCACGGACCGCAAGCGCCGCTCGGCGCGAGGGGCGCGCACATGGCCGATACGGTCGGTGCCGCACGGGCCTGACACGGCGTCCGAACGAAGGAACCGCCCGCCCGGCCACGCATTACCCGGGACAGCCTGGGCGGGGCAACGAGGATCGAACATGGCCGAAGCAGGACAGACAAACCGAACCACCGCGGCTGACGCTGGCGCTACGGGATCGGCTATCGGGCCGCAGGGCGGCCCGACCGCATCCGCTTCTCGCGGCACCAAGGCTTCGGGCGAGACAGGCGACCTCAAGTCGATCGCAAGCGATGTTGCGAGCGAGATCGCCAGCACCGCCCTGGAGCAGAGCCGCGGGCTGCTGGATGCCGCGAAGGGCACGGCGACGAGTTTCGCCGACGAGCGCAAAGATACGGCCGCGCAGTCGATCGCCGATCTTGCCTCTTCGTTGCGCGAGACGGGTAATTCTTTCGAGGAGCAGCCGAGCCTGAAGGCATTCGTCGGCACCGCGGCGGACGGGCTCGAGCAGATCGCGACCGGGATTCGCGACCGCAGCTTTGCCGAAATCTACGGTGACATCGAGGCGGTTGCCCGGCGCCAGCCTTTGACCTTTGGGGCGGGTGCGGCGATCGCAGGGTTCCTCCTGGCGCGTTTCATCAAGAGTTCGGCCGACGAATTGTCGGAAGCGAACGCTACGCGGGCCGAGTCTCGTACGGCTGGGCGTCCGCGCGGGGCTGGTCCTGGCGCCGCGACGGCTCGCGGCTGAGGAGAGCATCATGGCGGACGGACAGGGCAGCCTTCAGGGGCTGGTCGGAGACGCGCTGCGAGATGCGGCCAGTCTGGCCGGCAAGGAATTCGCGCTGTTCCGGACCGAAATGTCCGAGAACGTCGCCGGTCTCGCAAAGGGCGCCGGGATGTTTGGCGCCGCGGCGGTATTCGCCGTAGCATCTCTCATCTGGCTGACGCAGGCACTCGTGTATGGCCTGGTCCTCATCGTGCACTCGCAGTGGATCGCGGCCCTGATCGTCGGGGCCGGTCTCGCGATCATCGCGGCGGCCCTAGTCTTCGCGGGCAAGAGCATGCTTTCGGCCGCAAGCCTCGCGCCCAAGCGCACGGTCCGGCAGTTGAAGCGCGACACCGAGATCCTGACGGAAAGGACCTCCTGAGATGGCATCGGACTCCACGCGCGAGATCGAAGCCGACATCGAGGCGACGCGGGCGCGCCTCTATGGCACGATCGACCGCATCCAGAGCAAGCTTACGGTCGCCGGCATCGTCGACGAGGTCATGGGATCCGCGGGCGTGCCGCGCACGCAGAATGGGCATGATTTCGTGCTTGGGATCATGCGCAAGCACCCGCTCCCCATGATGATCGCGGCCGCCGGCATCGGGTACCTGTTCTACCGCATGAATCGCCAGCGGGGGGTGAGTACGACCATTGCCGACGTCGACTACGTCGAAGTGCCGGCGATCAATGACGGGCAGGCCCGGATGTATGATCCCGACCTGCCCCGCACGTCCCCTTCCAGCGCGATCGAGGGCCGCTGGCCCGGTGGCGCGCAGGCCTGAACCCAAGATTGGAGACCACCATGAACGAGGCAGAAAAGCACTATTCCGGCCAGGGCGGCGGGACCGGCACGAGCGGCGCCGACAAGAATTCCGCTGGTTCGAAGCAGGGCGGCGGCGGCGCCGAGGCGGGTTCGATCGTCGAGCAGGCGACTTCCACGGCTCGCGAGGGCCTGAAGGGTGCGGCCGAGGCTGCCCGCTCCGCGACGGAGGCGGTCCGCACCACCGCAAGCGGCGCGTATGGCCGCGCTTCGCAGACGGTCGGGGATGCACGCCGTCGATCTGCGGCGCAGGTCACGCGGCACCGTCGCGGCGTTGAAGCCTTCGTCGAGGAGAACCCCGTGATGGTCGGCGTCGTCGGGCTCGCGACCGGTCTTCTCATCGGCGCGCTTCTGCCGACAACGCGGCGGGAGAACCAGGTCTTCGGGCGCTATGCGGATGAGGTCCGAGAGCAGGGCATGCGCTATGCGCGCGAGCTCGCCGAGCAGGGCAAGAGCATGGTCGAGGAGAATCTCGACGCCGTCGCGAAAGGCGCCCGTGGCGACCGCGACACAGGGGACGAGAGCCGCGCCGCCTGAGGCCTCCTAGTCCATCCAGCCGGCCACGCCGGCTGGATCAACCAGCATATGATGGCGGTTCGCAGCCGTATGGGCGAACCGCAGCATGACCGCCTTTCGGCGAGCTCCCGCCATCCGGTGTTCGGGCGGCTCACGTAGCAGCGCAGCCCCGTAGCCGTCCGCCACGATGATCCCGGTTTCGTCGGGCAGTATCTCCGTTCGAAAATCAGGCGCGACTGCAAAGAAGAAGCGGTCGCAGAACTCGCGGTAATCCGGCCATTTCGCATCCGCACGGAAATCGGCCAGCGACGATTTTACCTCGACGATCCAGACGGAGCCGTCCGGCCCGAGCGCGAGGATGTCGGCACGCCGCCCTGACGCGAGCGTCAGCTCGGTGATGGAGGCATAGCCGTATCCTGCCAGGAGTCGCCTCGCTCCCGTGCACACGGACAGGGCGGCGGGCGATTGCCGTCCGTCCGGCGGAACGCTGAAGGACTCGGCTCGGGCTGCGATGCTCATCCGGACGGCAGGTCTGTTCACGATTCGTTTATGCCATCCTGGCTGTCGGCGTACGTTCTGTCACGCTGTCGCGCCCCGCATCGTGACTTGCGGACCGTCCGACGTTGCGCGCGGTACCCCCTCTGCGTAACCTGCAACCCAGTTGAGCTCAGGGCGCCGTATGGAGCGCGATCCGGTTCGTTTCGTCTGGCGCGCTGCGCCGGGCTTGAATGTCTGTCTGTTGGCCTTGGCTACCCTGGCAGTCCCAAGCCTCTGGGTCGTGCTGGACCTGATCCGTGCAGGCATCGACGATGCCGCCCTTGGGCTGGCCTTTCGGGATGGCCGGAGCGGCCGGTTCATGCGCGTCGCGCTCGGCCTGCCCGAGAGGATCGCCGACAGTCCTCTGGTGCTCATGCCGGGATTTGCGCTGTCTCGTCCGGCAATGGCGCAAGCGCTGTTTGTCGCCCTGTTCGGGGCTGCCGTGGCGGCGGGCCTGTTTCTTGTCTCTTCAAGTCTGATCAGGGCTGAGATCGGCAGGGCTGCGCTAGGGCGCCTGGAGGCGCGCATTCTGGAAGCCATCACGTCGGCGCCCACAAGCGCCGTAGAAGGGGCAAGACGTGCGGCGCTGCTCGCGAGCGACACTGCTGCCGGGCAACGCGACTTCCTCGGCCGCGCGGTGGGCACCCCGTCGCTCGGGGGTGCCCTGCTAGTCGCGTGCCTGCTTTTCCTTGGGTTTCTCGATCTCTGGCTTGCCGTTTTGTGCGCGGCAGGGCTCACCGCCTTCGCCCTGGCGAGCAGCATTCGAGCGTCGCTCCACGAGGGAGTGCAAGCGGCGGAGGTCGCAGCGAACGGCGTCCTGCGACGATCGTTGGCGGACCTCGCAAACCATCTCTCCGCCGTTGCCGCTCACGGGACCGCGGCGCTCGAACAACGCCGGATCTCGGCCGAGATTGCGCCGATCCGGCTTCAGGAGACCATGCTGCGCCAGCGGTCGATCCGAGCCTTCGGGCTCGTGGCGTTCGTGGCCTTTGCGACGGTCGCAGGCGTTCTCGGGCTCGGCGCGTGGCTCGGCCTCGCCGGGCGGCTTTCGCCAGGACAGGTCGCGGCCGGGATGGCCGCCGCGCTTCTGGCCCTCGGCGTTCTCGACCGGCTGCTGCGCTGGCGCCGAGAGCGGGAACAGGCGAACCC
>CAXUKK010000220.1:0-5688 GCA_964251455.1 uncultured Enterovirga sp. | reverse complement strand
AGGTAGCGCCCCTGTGCGTTCCAGGCCGGCCCTTCCGCCCAGAGCGCGCCCGTCCAAATCCGCTGGATGGCGGCGTTCGGCTGGACGAGGTTGTCGAAGCTCGGATCGACCGTGAGGATGTCCGGATCGGAGAAGTAGGTGGTCGGCGCCCCGCGCCGGCTGAAATCGCGCGGCGGCGTCGTGATCACCGTCGGCGGCCCGAGCCGCGGCGCGGCGCTCTGGCCCAGAGCGGCGCCCGAGGCGGCCGCGGCCGCTCCGACGCCCAGAATGCTCGTGAACGCGCGGCGCGATAAGGCGCCGCCACCCTGCGTGGTCGACATGGCTTCCTCCCGGGCGGCGGCGCTCTCGGGAGGAACGGCCTCCGGGCGACGCTCGATCACGAGGCTAGGCGCGGGGCGAGCGCCTGGTCAAGAACCGACGGTCTTTCACACAGCCATGTTGTCGAGCAGCCTGACCGGGCCGAGCCGGGCCGCGACCAGGAGGCGGGCGGGCTCGCCCGGCCGGAGCGCGTCGAGCGGCCTGAGGGTCTCGGGCTCGACGAGCGCGAGGTAGTCGACCGGCCCCAAGCCGAGGCGCTCCAGCTCCGCCCTGCCCTCGGCCAGCACCCCGGATACGGGTCGCAGGCGCAACTCCGCGGCGACATGCGCCAGCACGCCGTTCAGCCGGCGAGCGGTCGCGAGTTCGTCAGGCGAGAGGTAGGCGTTGCGCGAGGAGAGGGCGAGCCCGGCTGCGTCGCGCACCGTCGGATGCGGCACGATCGCGATCGGCAGGTCGAGGTCGCGCGCCATGCGGGTCACGACCTGGAGCTGCTGCCAGTCCTTCTCGCCGAAGATCGCGACATCGGGCCCGCACTGGACGAGGAGCTTCGCGACGATCGTTGCGACGCCGGCAAAGTGCCCGGGCCGCACCGCGCCTTCGAAACCCTGGCTCGGGCCCGCGACCGTGATCTCGGTCGCGAAGCCGGCCGGATACATGTCGGCCACGCCCGGCGCGAAGATCAGGTCGGCGAGGCCGGCCAAAGCCGCCCGGTCCGCCTCCGCCACGCGCGGGTAGGCGTCGAAATCCTCCGACGGGGCAAACTGCCTCGGATTGACGAAGATCGAGACGACCACCCGTTCCGCCCGCTTTCGACCCGCCTGCACAAGGGCCAGATGCCCCTCATGCAGCGCGCCCATGGTCGGGACGAGCGCGACTCGCTCGCCGGCGGCGCGCCAACCCACGACCCGCGCCCGCAGCTCGGCGACAGCCTGGACGGTCTCCAGCTCGCTCACGCTGAATGCCCCTGCGCCGCCGTCAGGCGTCACCGGGCAAACTGCATGGCCATGGAGGATGTGGACGCCATCATGTTGTACTGGCTGACGATCCAGGTGAGGTCGGAGCCCCCTCCGCGCCGAGCGTCGCCCTTCGCGCGCGCGAGCTTGTCGCGGAAGTCGCGCAGCTTGCCCAGCAGCGAGCGTGGCTGCGATTCGAAGCTTGAGAAGCTGCCTGGATTGGCGCTCGCGTAATCATCCATGTCCCGTACGGCGCCCGCATAGCGCGCGACCGCAGCATCAAAGGCGGCCATGTCGACGACCGGTCTTGCGTCGTTCGGCAGGAGGTCGAGAACGGGGCGGACCCGCACCATCACGTTGCGGGCATGCCAGCGCGCCTTGCGGCCCTCGCGCTTGTCGATAAGCCCAAGTTCGGCCTCGTCGCTCGCGGCCTTGGCCCGTGCAAGGAGCGCATCGACCTTGCTCCGTTCCGCCAGAAAGGCCGGACCGGCTGAGGCGAGCACGGCGTGCATTGCCCTCCCCTCAGCCATCTTGTCGTCCTTGTAGTCCTGCCGCTCGTAGTACTTCTCGGCCTTGTCGATCGTCGGCGCGAGAGCGTCGTAGGCGGCGAGATAGGTCCGGATCGACGCGTCGAGCTCCGGCATGGCCGGGTCCTGCGTGGTCGCGGCCAGCGCTTTCGCGCTCTCGCCGCGTACGTCGTAGAGCGAGTACAGCCCGTAGATGATGCGTTCGCGCCCGGTAGGACCAGCCTTCATGTTCACCCAGCTCGCGTAGCGGGTGAGCGAATCCGAGGCGCGGAGGGTTCTGTTCAGCAGCTCCACGTAGGCGTTGAGCTTGCGGATCACCGCCTGGGAGGCGGCCATCTCCGGATCGTCCTGGATCTTGCCCGGGGGCGTGGCCGGCCCCTGTGACCAGGCAGGCGCGGACGCGAAGGTCACGCCCAGGCATGCAAGGCGAAGCATCGATCTCATCGGCGTCTTCCGGTCCCCGTCGCGGCGCTTCTTAGCCCAGGGAACCGCACCCGGTAAGCCGGAGGCATTGTCATCCGCGCGACATGGAGCGGCCGCTAAGCCCAGCCGGTCAAACCACGGATCATATCGAACGATGTCTCGGACCTGCCTTACGGCCCTGCCGCTCATACTCGCGCTCGCTGCGCCCGCCTTTTCGCAGGAGGCGTTCCCGGCCCGCCTCTCCGGTCACGCCGTGCTGCCGGCCGCGAGCTTCATCGAGCCGCCGGCGGATGCGCCGGACGACCTGAAGACGTGGGGCAAGTTCGCGGACGGCAAGAGCCGCGTCGAGTCGATCGGCACGGCCGAGGGCCTTTCGGCCGGACGCCCGACGGGGGTGAAGACGCCGTTCCGCGGCCAGCCGCTCCAGGGTCATTCCGGCATCAAGCGGATGAGCGACGGCACCTTCTGGGTGCTGACCGACAATGGCGCCGGCGCCAAGGCGAACTCGCCTGACGCGATGCTCTACCTGAACCGCTACGCGATCGATTTCGACAAGGGCGGGGTCGAGCGCAAGGAAACCGTGTTCCTGAGCGACCCCAACAAGAAGGTGCCGTTCCGCATCGCCAACGAGGCGACGACCTCGCGTTATCTGACCGGCTCGGATTTCGACCCCGAGAGCTTCCAGATGATCGGCGATAAGATTTGGATCGGCGAGGAATTCGGCCCGTTCCTCATCCGTGCCGACCGGAGCGGCAAGGTCGAGGCCGTGTTCGACACCCTGGTGGACGGCAAGGTCGTGCGCTCGCCCGACAACCCGGCCGTCACGACGCCGGCCGCACCCGGGGGCGCCGTGAATTTCGAGATCCGCCGCTCGAAGGGCTTCGAGGGCATGGCCTCCTCGCCGGACGGCCGCTTCCTCTACCCGCTGCTCGAAGGGCCGGTGTGGAACGCCGATTCCAAGGAATGGGAGAAGCTCGACGGCAAGGAATACCTGCGCATCCTCGAATTCGACGTCGCGGCGAACAAGTACACCGGCCGGCACTGGAAATACGTGCTCGAGGCGAACGGCAACGCCATCGGCGACTTCAACATGATCGACGCCACGACCGCGCTCATCATCGAGCGCGACAACGGCGAGGGAACGGCCGACAAGGCGTGCCCCGAGGGCCAGCGCCGGCCGGACTGCTTCCACGACATCGCCAAGTTCAAGCGCGTCTACAAGGTCGAGCTGACGGACGGAAACGCCAACGGCCCGGCGCGGAAGATCGGCTATGTCGATCTCCTGAAGATCGCCGACCCCGACAAGAAGGCCAGGAAGCCGCTCAACGACGGCGTCCTCACCTTCCCGTTCTTCACCATCGAGAACGTGGAGGTGGTCGACGCCAGCCACATCATCGTCGGCAACGACAACAACCTGCCGTTCTCGTCCAGCCGGGAGCCGAACAAGGCCGACGACAACGAGTTCGTCCTCCTGTCGGTCCCCGAACTGCTGAAGGCGCGCTGAAATCGGAGAGGGAGCGCTCGCAGCGCTCCCTCTCTCTTCATCTTCGGGTCGGGTCGGGTGCCGACCGCCTTCAGGCGGCTCGAGCCGGTGACAACGGCCCGCCGCTCGCGGCTCAGCTTGTAAAATGGGGCGGATGGCGCTATGTGATCGGAGTCGACTTTGGCCGGACGACTGGGCCGCTCCGCCTCTTCAGGCGCACGCTTCAGACTTTCTATCCAATATCGCGAAGCCGAAACCAGGGCGAGCAGCCGCTCGCTCGGTTTCAACGTGTACGAAGAGACGAAAGGACACCCGTCCATGATCACGGGAACTGTGAAATTCTACAACGAAACCAAGGGCTATGGCTTCATCGCCCCCGATGACGGCAGCAAGGACGTGTTCGTCCATGCAACCGCGCTCGAGCGCGCCGGCATCCGTGGCCTCGTCGAGGGCCAGAAGGTCTCGTTCGATACCGAGCAGGATCGCCGTTCGGGCAAGGTCGCGGTCGGCAACCTCCAGGTTGCGTAATCGAGATCCGCGGGAGGAAGCTTGGCTTCCTCCCGTTTTTTTGTCCCTGAACGGAGGCTCGAGATGGCCAGATTCATAGGCAACGCGACGGGTCGCACCCTCGCGGAGACGATCGAGAAGGCCACCGGGCACCTGTCCGACAAGGAAATGCCGAAGGCGATGGTGATCACGCGCGGAAAGCGCTTCTCGCCCCGCCCCGCCCCGAAGGCGGAGACAGAAGAGGCAGCACCGAAGGACGAGCCTGCAGCGGACGACGCGCAGGACTGATCATTCGGCTTCCCATGAGCCGGCGCTTCATGTAGTCCGGCTTCCCCATTCCCCTTGCATGCGCCCGTCGGCCCAGGCCGAGCGCTGAAAGCGAGATCCCTTGCAGGTCCTGGTTCGCGATAACAACGTCGATCAAGCGCTTCGCGTCCTCAAGAAGAAGATGCAGCGCGAAGGCATCTTCCGTGAGCTGAAGAAGCGCAAAGCCTTCGAGAAGCCGTCCGAGCGCAAGGCGCGGGAACGGGGCGAGGCTGTCCGACGCGCCCGCAAGCTCGCCCGCAAGCAGATGCAGCGCGAGGGCCTGCTGCCGAAGCCGAAGCCCCGGACCTTCGACGGCCGCGGCGGCGGCGCTCGTCGTCCCGGCCTCCCGGCGCTTCCGAGCTCCACGCCGACCACGACGTCCTAATCGCGACCGGATGGCCGTGACGGATCCATCGCTCCCCGTCGCAACCTATCTGGCGGGCCTGCCCGACGTGGCCTGGTCCGATCTCGAAAGCCTCGCCGGCGATATCCTGGGGCGCTTTCGTACGGTCTCCGACGCCGAGTTGGAGCGCGGCATAGCGATCTCGCTCGAGATCGCCCGCGCCCGCATGGTCGAGGCGAAATCGCCGCGCCAGGAGCGCATCGCCGCGGTGCTGGCCGAGACCGGCGTTGCAGGCGCGGCCGCCATGGTCGCCGCCGACTGGGCCGGGCATAGCGGCGCTTTCCGGACCGCTACGCGCTGAGAAGCCTGCCGTCCGAGTGGCGAGCAGGGCCTCGCTTCGTGCGTGGCCTTTGCGGCGCTTCGGCCTCTACCCCGTCCCGCGGACGCGGGCGAAGAACTGCTCGACGCCGCTCTGCAACTCGCCTGAGCCGATTGCCAGCCGATCCGTCCAGCCGACGATCGCCTCCACGGCGACGGTGTGGCGGGCGGTCGCGGCATCGACGGCGCGCATTTCCTCGCTTGCCCGGGTGGTCGTGTCGGCCACCGCCCGTATGCCGTCCGAGATGGAGCGCGTCGCGGCTGCCTGCTCCTCGACCGAGCCCGCGATCGCCACGGCGGATCCGGAGATGCCCGCGACGGCTTCCATCACGGCCCCGATCTGGGACAGTGAGCGCTGGGCCGCTTCGCGGATGCCGCCCGTCTGGCGCGAGATTTCGCCCGTCGCGCGCCCCGCCCCTCCCGCCAAGCCCTTCACCTCCTGGGCGACCA
>CAXUKK010000219.1:0-5690 GCA_964251455.1 uncultured Enterovirga sp. | reverse complement strand
GGATGGACTCGGTCCCCCCTCCCACTTGGAGGTTCGCCTGAGCCGCGGTGGCGAGATCGACCTGCGCGGGCCGGCAGTTGCTCTTGCGGACGGAAGCTCGGCCGATGGCCTGGACTGGCAGCATTCAGGGTTGAAAATCGAACGGAGCGGGGCGGCCATCACGGGCATAGCTTGACCGCAGCATGAAACCATTCTCATGGTTCAAAGTTGTTGCGCTGCGGCGTAACTCGGGTGTGCAGGCGATCATGAACGATCTTCAGAAGGTCCTGGTCGTCGACAACGGCGAGCGCGACGAAATCGATCCACTTGCGGCGGAGCTCGCGGAGCTGGGATTTTCCAGCGTCACCACCTCCTTCGAGGCCGCGGACGATGTTCTGCTGGTGATCTCGCCGCCGTCCGCGATCTTTCTGAAGGTGCCGCACAAGGCCGGCGACAAGAGCACGGACGACATCCTTGCCCTCGCCAACCGCCTGCGCGTGGCGCAAGGCCCGGCTGGAGCGCCAGTTTTCGTTTGGGACCGCGCCCGCATGCTTGAGAGCGGCGGTGTGTCTGCCATGCTTTACGGCGAGTTCGGGGTGCAGGGCCTCACAAACGCCTGAGCGCGGAGCGGAAGCGACGGCCAGGGCAGCACCTCATCGGCGCCAGCGTGGCTGATGCGCTGGGGCTCGGGTTCGGGCGGGGGCCGGCGGCGGTGGTGGCTGCGGAGAGCGCGCCGCTACTGGCATGAGCGCCGACACGTCTTTCCCCTCTGAGACGGCTACGAGTTCCTTGACGATTCGGTTCGTCGTCTTGAGCCGGCGGGTGATATCCTCGGCCTCGCGCAGGAACACGACCTTCATGTCAGGGCGTACCTTCGCGAAGGAGCCTTGTTCGGAGACGTATTTGACGAGCCCGGCCGGGTTCGCGAAAGACTTGTCACGGAAGGACACGATGATGCCCTTCGGGCCCGCCTCGACCTTGTCGATGTTGGCGCTTCGGCAGAGGACCTTGATCGCGATCACCGCGAGCAGTTGGTCGATCTCGGGCGGGATGGGCCCGAAGCGGTCGATCAGCTCGGCCCGGAAGGTCACGACCTCGTCCTCCGTCTCGAAAGTCGCGAGGCGCCGGTAGAGCGCCAGCCTGAGCTGGAGATCGGAGACATACGTCTCCGGGATCACGACCGGCGCGCCGACGGCGATGGTCGGCGACCATTGATCGACGGTCTCCTCCTCGGCCCCGATGCCTGCCTTCAGGGCTGCGATCGCGTCCTCCAGCATCTGCTGGTAAAGCTCGTAGCCGACTTCCTTGATGTGCCCTGACTGCTCCTCACCGAGGAGATTACCCGCCCCGCGGATATCGAGATCGTGCGACGCGAGCTGGAAGCCGGCGCCCAGCGTGTCGAGCGATTGCAGTACCTTCAGTCGCCGCTCGGCCTGGACCGTGAGGTTGCGGTTCGCGGGCGTCGTGAACAGCGCGTAGGCGCGGGTCTTCGAGCGCCCCACCCTGCCCCGCAGCTGATAGAGCTGGGCCAGGCCGAACATGTCCGCCCGGTGGACGATGAGCGTGTTGGCGCTCGGGATGTCGAGACCCGATTCCACTATCGTGGTGGAGAGAAGGACGTCGTACTGGCCGTCATAGAAGGCGTTCATCACGTCTTCGAGCTGACCCGCCGCGATCTGTCCGTGGGCGACCGCGACCTTGGCCTCCGGAACCTCCCGCGCCAGGAACTCCCGAACCTCATCGAGGTCCTGGATACGCGGCACAACGTAGAAGGCCTGGCCGCCGCGATACCGTTCGCGCAACAGCGCCTCCCGAATCGAGAGCGGATCGAAGGGCATCACGAAGGTACGTACTGCGAGCCGATCGACAGGTGGGGTGGCGATGATCGACAATTCCCGCACGCCTGTCAGGGCGAGTTGAAGCGTACGGGGAATCGGCGTCGCCGTGAGGGTCAGGACGTGCACGTCGGCGCGCAATTCCTTCAGCCGCTCTTTGTGACCGACACCGAAATGTTGCTCCTCATCGACAATAATCAGTCCCAAATCATTGAACTGCATAGCCTTTCCGAGAAGGGCGTGCGTGCCAACGACGATATCGATCCCGCCCTCCGCCACTCCTGCCTTCACGGCCTTGAGCTCCGCCGGCGGGACGAAGCGGGAGGCCTGGGCGACGTTGATGGGCAGTCCCCGGAAACGCTCGGCGAAGGTCTTGAAGTGCTGCCGCGCGAGAAGCGTGGTGGGCACAACGACCGCAACCTGCCTTCCGCTCATCGCGACGGCGAACGCCGCGCGGAGTGCAACCTCCGTCTTGCCGAATCCGACATCGCCGCAGACGAGCCGGTCCATCGGGCGGCCTGACGAGAGGTCGTTCATCACGGCCTCGATCGCGTTCAGCTGGTCCTCGGTCTCCTCATACGGGAAGCGCGCGGCGAACTCGTCATAGATGCCATCGGGCGGAGCGACCCTGGGAGCTTCCTTGAGGAAGCGGGCGGCGGCGATCTTCAGGAGCTGCCCCGCCATCTCGCGGATGCGGCTCTTCATCTTGGCCTTGCGGGCCTGCCATGCGCCGCCGCCCAGTCGGTCGAGTTGGACCTCCGTCTCCTCGGACCCGTAGCGCGACAGAAGCTCGATGTTCTCGACCGGCAGGTACAGCCGCGCATCGCCGGCATATTGCAGATCGAGGCAGTCGTGCGGCGCCCCGGCTGCCGTGATCGTCTTCAGCCCTTCAAAGCGGCCGATTCCGTGATCGACATGGACGACGAGGTCACCCGGCGTCAGGGCCGTCACTTCGGCGAGGAAATCCTGCGGGCGCTTGGACGCCCGCTTCTGCCGGACCAGGCGGTCGCCCAGAATGTCCTGCTCGCCGATGACTGCGAGGTCGGGCGTCTCGAAACCTGCTTCGAAACCCCAGACGACCACGCCGACATCGCCCTTTGGCAGCGCGATCGCATCGGAGAATCGAGGGGCTGGCTTCGTCTCCTTGAGCCCATGGTCCTCGAGCACATGGCAGAGCCGCTCGCGCGATCCCTCCGACCAGGCACCCACGATGACGCGCTTGCCCTGGTTGTTCAGCGCCCGGATGTGGTCGACTGCCGCCTGGAACACGTTCGCGTTCGGGTCCGTGCGTTCGGCAATGAAGTCGTGGCCGCGCCTTGCTCCCGCATCGAGCACTGGCCGACCGTCGGCGGATGGCTGGGCAAACGGCGTCAGTTTCGCGAGCGGCAGGTCCGCCACGCGCTTCGCCCATTCCTCCGGTGCGAAATACAGCGATTCAGGCTTGAGCGGACGGTACGGGGTCGACGATGCGTCTGCCGCCGCACCCGAGGAGACGCGGGCGTCGAAATAGTCCTTCACCTGCGCGAGGCGCTCGCCCGCGGCGTCTTCGACGAGCGTGTCGAAGATCACCGGCACGTCGGGGACGTAGTCGAGGAGCGTATCCAGGCGCTCGTGAAACAGCGGCAGCCAGTGCTCCATGCCGGGATAGCGCCGGCCTTCGCTCACCGCCTCATAGAGCCTGTCATCACGCCGCGGAGCGCCGAAGGCCGCGACATAGGCCTGGCGGAAGCGCCTGATCGACTCGGTCGTGAGCTGGATTTCGCTCATGGGCACGAGATCGAGCGAGCGGAGCTGGCCGACCGACCGTTGCGTCTCCGGATCGAAGGACCGTATCGACTCGAGGGTGTCGCCGAAGAAGTCGAGCCGCACTGGGACCGGCAGGCCCGGCGCGTAGAGGTCGACGATGCCGCCCCGCATGGCGTACTCGCCGGCCTCGCGAACTGTGCCCGTGCGTGTAAACCCGTTCGTCTCGAGCCAGGAGGCGAGGAGGTCGGTCTTCACGACGTTGCCCGGCGCGGCCGAGAAGGTCTCGGCGCCAATCCGGCTTCGGGGCGGGACCCGTTGCACCAGCGCATTCACGGTCGTCGACAGGATGCGCGGCCGCTCTTCGGAGGTGCGCGAACGAGCGAGCCGCGCCAGCGCCGTCATGCGTTGCGCCGTGATCGCAGAGGTCGGCGACACACGATCGTAGGGCTGGCAGTCCCATGCCGGGAAGGGAAGCACCTCAACTTCCGGGGCGATGAACCGGAGAGCGTTTTCGAGCGCCTGCCGGCGCTGGCCGTCGCGTGCGACATGGACGAGGACGGCGGGACCGTCCGCATCTCGCGACAGGCCTCGCGCAAGATCGCCGATGACGAGCGCGTCGAAACCGTCCGGCACGCTCCCGAGCGTGAGGCTGTCGCCGCTCTTCAGTATCTCGAGAGCGCGAGCGAGCGGGCCCGTCAGGAAGCTTTTGGTCTTTGCCATGGAAGCGTCGAATGCTTTGCTTGGCGCATGGCGCCGGGAGAACTAGTCGAAGCCGCGGAACTCGCCGAGGCGCGCGATCAGGCCAGCATCGATGTCTGCCGGCAGAGGAATCTGGCCTGAGATCCACCCGAAGACATCGGCCTCCTGCAGGTCCAGCAATCGCTCGAATTCGGTGAGGTCAGCCTCGGACAGAACACCGATCTCCCGGTCCGCGAACCGGCCCATCACGAGGTCCATTTCGCGCGTGCCGCGATGCCAGGCGCGGAACAGCGCGCGTTTCCGGCGCGGCTCAAGATCCGCGGACGTCCTGTCCGGCGGCACGGCCGCGACGCCCATTCCTGCATGCGATGTGGACATCCGCACGCTATATAGCGGATGAACCCTGACGTGCCAGGGCCGCCCGCTCACGATGTCGCTTCGGCCGTCTCTTCTCGATCCGCTCTTCGCTTCCGTGTCGACGCTCCCAGGTGTCGGGCCGAAGCTCGCGCCCGCCCTCGATCGCCTGCTCGGCGAACACGGGCAGCCGGCGCGCGTGCTCGATCTCGTGTTCCACCTCCCGAGCGGGTCGGTGTCACGCGGGGCGCTCGGCTCCGTGAAGGACGCGCCCGTCGGCGAGCCCGTGACACTGGCCGTGAAGGTCACGGCGCACCGGCCCTCGCCCTACGCCAAGGCCAAGGCGCCCTATCGGGTGCTGGTCGAGGATGAGACGGGCGACGTCACGCTCGTCTTCTTCGGACTGCCGCGGCCGCGGGTGGAGCAGATGCTGCCGATCGGCGCGCGCCGCCTCGTTTCGGGCACGATCGAGCTTTGGGACGGGCACCGGCAGATGGTGCATCCCGCCCGCATCCTGGACGAGCGACAGGCGGCCGAGATGCCTTCTGCAGAGGCCGTGTACGGGCTGACGGAGGGAGTCACGTCGCGTCTCATCGGCCGTTATGTCGGGGCAGCGCTGAAAAAGGTGCCGACGCTTCCCGAATGGCAGGATCCCGCCTGGCGGGAGCGGAACGGGTTTCCGTCGTTCGCGGCGGCGCTGCGGGCGGTGCATGACCCGAAACCTGCCGCCGCTCCTCATACGGAGGTGCTCGCCAACGGCGAGTCTCGAAGCACGCAGGACAGTGGTGCGTCCTTCGACGCTCCGCTTGGCGGGGAACTTCAGGACGAGGAAGTCGGGGAGGCGGCACCGAGCCGTCCGGACCCCGCCCGCCGGCGCCTTGCCTACGACGAACTCCTGGCTACGCAACTCGCCCTTGCGCTCGTCCGCAGCCGGATGCGCCGAAGCTCCGGCCGGTCCAACGCCGGCGATGGGTCGCTCGTCCGCCGGATCGTCGAGAGCCTTCCCTTCCCGCTGACGGGCGCGCAGGGGCGTGCCGTCGCCGAGATACGCGAGGACCTCGTCTCCGAGAACCGGAT
>CAXUKK010000218.1:3023-5705 GCA_964251455.1 uncultured Enterovirga sp. | reverse complement strand
GAACACGGCTTCGATCGGGTCGGCGTGCTGGCGCAGGATCTCGAGCCCAACCGTGCCCTGGCCGGCGATGATCGCCGGATCGTCGAATGGGTGGATGAAGACCGCGCCGGTTTCCGCCTCGATGTGCCGGGCATGCGCATAGGCCTCGTCGAAGGCCTCGCCATGCAGCACGACATGGCCGCCGCGGGCCCTGACCGCGTCGACCTTGATGGCCGGCGTCGTCGTCGGCATGACGATCGTCGCCGCGACGCCGCGCCGGGCCGCTGCGAGCGCGACGCCCTGGGCATGGTTTCCAGCGGACGCGCAGATCACGCCGCCGGCCAGGGCCTCGGCCGACAACCCGGCGATCTTGTTCGCGGCGCCCCGGATCTTGAACGAGAAGACCGGTTGCAGATCCTCGCGCTTCAGGAGCACGGGGGCGCCGATGCGCGAGGTGAGCCGCGGCATCGGGTCGAGCGGGCTCTCGACCGCGACATCGTAGACCCGCGCGGTCAGGATCATCCGGACTGTGTCGTGCATGCTCGGGCTTGTGGTGCAATCACCGCCCCCCGGCAAGACGGCCGCACGTGCGTCAGGGATGCGGCGGACGCGAACGGGGCGCGGGGCTGGATCGGTTGCCGAGGCGGCGACATTCCGGCAAAGCCGCATCCGCGCGGAAGCTCTGCCGAGCGCCCGGCCCGAGCCCGCCCGTGCAGTCGCGGAGGCGTGAAGGCTTGTCCGAACCGATCGAGATCCTGGTCGATGCCGATGCCTGTCCGGTGAAGGACGAGGTGTTCCGCGTCGCCGCACGGTACGGGCTGAAGACCTACGTGGTCTCGAACTCCTTCATGATGCTGCCCAAGGATCCCTTGATCGAGCGCGTGGTCGTCGCATCCGGGCTAGATGTCGCCGATGACTGGATCGCCGAGCGTGCGGCGCGCGGCAAGGTCGTGATCACGGGCGACATCCCGCTCGCGCACCGGGCCGTGAAGGCGGGCGCCGACGTCATCGCGCCGAACGGGCGCGCCTATACGGAATCGACGATCGGCGCGGTGCTCGCGACCCGGAACCTCATGACGGAGCTGCGCGAGGCGGGTGCCGTGACGAGCGGGCCGCGTCCGTTCGCGAAGAGCGACCGCTCGGCCTTCCTGCAGGCGCTCGATCTCGCGATCACGCGCCTCAAGCGGGCCGGCTTTGGCGCGGCTCCTCCCGGGCCGGCGTGAGCACGCGGAGGGCGGCGCTCAGCCGGGCGTAGCCGGCCTCGCTGATATGCAGCAGGTCTGGCAGGAGGCTGGAAGCTTCGTCCTGCCCCTCCGCGAAAACGTCGTCCGCATCGACGAGGATCGTGCCTCCCATCGCAGCCATGTCCCGGCTGAGCTGGTCCCGGATGGCAAGCCTGGTCTCGTTCCGGAAACCCGGCAGATCGCCGCGGCGCGGAGTGGTCACGAGAACGATCCGCGGGCCGCCCCAAAGCTCTGCAATGCGCCCGACCAGCGTTACCAGACCATTCGCGATCGCGTCGGCGGCATCGCCGTCTCCGAGATTGTTGGTGCCGAGCAGCAGCACGACCTCGCGCGGCCTGAGATGCGCGGTCGCGACGGTCTCCAGCCGCCAGAGCGTGTTCTGGATGCGGTCGCCAGGCAGGCCGAAATTCCACACCCGCCGGTTCGGAAACGCCTCCGCGACGAGCGCATCCGGCCAGGCCGCCACGAGGGAATCGCCGAGCAGGATCACGTCTGCCGCGTCCGGGATGCGCCGCTGGATTTCGCCGAGGCGTTTGACGGATGACGGCTTGGCGGGCGGCACGGGATTCTGCACCCGACTGGGCGCATCGGCCGCCAGGCCGCTCATCCCGGCTGCCCGGGCCGGCGCAAGCCGACACGCTCGAGCACCTGCCGCCCGAGCACGGGCGTGAAATGGAGGTTGTCGAGCCAGATTTCGGTCGAGCCCTTCGCGGGATCGAACGGGTAGGATGCGCCGATATCCGCGAGGTCGAGGAAGCGCGCGCCATGGCCGGCCGCGACCCGCGCCGCGTCGGCCCGCCAGCGGGCGAAATCGTCCATGAGCGCGAGTTCGTCCATGAGCCGTCGCTGCGCCGGGCTGACGGGCGCCAGGTAGACGGTCACGGTCCGACGGCCGAATGCCGCGAGCGCGTGGTCGAGATGCAGGAGCGTCTCCGGCCGGTACGGCGCGGTCGTCCGCCGGCGGATCGCGTCGTTCCCCTCCGTCAGCTCCGGCGGCAGCGGCGGAGTGATGCGGAAGCCGTCGCGCGTCCAGGAGCCCGGATCGTCGCCGCCTGCCACGCGGCTCAGCCGGCTGTCCCCGATCGCGTATTCGCTGACGAGGCTGCCGAACAGCGTGTTCCAGCGGCCGGTCGCATCCATCAGCGTTCGGCTCAGCTGGACGGAGGGCGGATTGCGGCGAGAGAACATGAAGTAGTCGAGCCCGAGCACGACGCGGTCGGCCCCGCCCCGGGAGGCCACCACGCCTGCCACCATAGGCAATTCGTCGGCCACGAGCGCCGAGATCCCGACATTGAAGACGGCGCCCTGCAGGTCGGGCGGATCGACCGGGCGCTGGAACGGGTCAAGGCTAGCGCGGGTCGTGCCGTAGCAGCCTAAAGTTGCGTCTCCTCCCGGGCCCGGCGCGCTCGGCGGCGCTGGACGGCATCAACGGCGGTACGGGCGGGGTACGCTGCGGCCG
>CAXUKK010000218.1:0-3013 GCA_964251455.1 uncultured Enterovirga sp. | reverse complement strand
GAGGGTCGAGCCCGTGATAGACCGTCGAACTGCCGACGAGGGCGACACGGTAGTCGCGGGTCATCGCCTGCAGGATCTTGGCGCGGCGCGTCTGCCGGTCGAGGAGGCGGTTCGCGCCGCCCGTCGCTTCGAGCCAGGGCGGCGTCTGCCGGAAGAGCCAGTAGGCGTCGAACCAGACCACGCGCCCGACGACGAGCGCGAGCACAAGCGTCAGCGTTCCGGCAGCCACCGCCAGCATGCCGCGCCAACGGCGGTCGGAGACGCCCTCAGAACTGGGCATAGATGAAATCGGCATTGCTATCGTCGCCGACCTTGAGCAGCAGGCCGACGAGCAGAAGCGCGATGGCGGCCGCGGCCCAGCGGAGCGGCGGAAGCCGCTGCGACAATGTCCAGGCCGTCGGGCCGACGATCGCGAGCGCGGCCCCGACCGCGAGAAGTTGCCAGAATGAGGCTGCCGCATGAGCCGGCCCGGCCGGCGTCAGGCCGACCAGCCCGGCATAGATCGCGGTCGCGGCGCCGAAGCTCGGCGCCCGGAACAGCACCCAGGCCAGCGCCACGAAGGCGAAGGTGAGCACCCAGCCGAGCGCGTTCGGCATGGACAATCCGGCCTTGCGCCAGACGAGATGGACGCCGAGTGCCACGCCGTGCAAGGCGCCCCAGGCGACGAAGGTCCAGCCCGCGCCGTGCCACAGGCCGCCAAGTGCCATCGTGGCGAACAGCGCCAGGACCTGTCGCGGCAGCCCGTGCCGGTTACCGCCGAAGGGAACGTACAGGTAGTCCCGCAGGAACAACGACAGCGTGATGTGCCAGCGGCGCCAGAAATCCTGGATCGAATTCGCCCGGTACGGCGCGTCGAAATTCTGCGGCAGCATGATGCCGAACAGGAGCGCCAGGCCGAGCGCCATGTCGGTGTAGCCGGAGAAGTCGAAATAGAGCTGGAACGTGTAGCCGAGCGTCGCCTGCCAGGCTTCGGCCATGCCCGGCTGCGTCCCCGCCGCGATCCTGGCGAAGATCGGGTCGACATAGCTCCCGAGCGGGTCGCCAAGAAACACCTTCTTGGCCAGCCCGAGGACGAAGAGCGCGAGCCCGCGCGCAACGATTTCGGCGGACGGCAGATGGGCCGGCGCGGCGAGCTGCGGAAAGAGCTCGGCCGGGCGCACCAGCGGCCCTGCGATCACGCGGGGGAAGAACGCGATGTAGAGCGCGTACTCGACGAGCCCGACATGGCTCGTCCGGCCCGAGCGCAGGTCGCTCAGATACATGATGTGCTGGAAGGTGAAGAACGAGATGCCGAGCGGCAGCGCGAGCTCGAGATGCGGTGGCGCAATGCCCGGCACGAGGCCGACGAGGCTGCCGAAGAAATCGAAATACTTGAACAGGCCGAGCAGTGCGAGGTTCGCCACGACCGCAGCCGTCACGAGCGCCGTGCGACCCTGCCGCGCGAACGCGCCGGCCACGAGCCAGTTCAGGAGGATCGACGCCGCCAGGAGCGGGACGAGGCGGAGGTCGAACGAGGCGTAGAACAGGAACGACACGCCGACGAGAGAGAGCGTCCTCAGGCCGGGAGCGAAGCGCAGGATTGCCGCATGCCAGAGCCACGCCGCGGGCAGAAAGACGAGGAGGAAAACGAGCGAGTTGAAGAGCATGGGCAGGGGGCAGTCGACCCGGCCCTTGTAGCTGCCGAACCTGGCTCTGGCGAGGCGGCTTCGGTCCGCCGACAGTTTAATCCTGGAACTTCTCGGTCAGGCCGGCAGCCCCGCGAACCCAGTAGCCGGAAGCCTTGAGCCACGCCTTCGGGTGGCCGCGGGTCTCGACCATCTCGGTCCGGAGCACCCGTGCGACGCTCGCCTCCGCGGCGATCCAGACGTAGCCGTCCCCACCGGGCAAGGCGTGGCCGGACAAGGCGGAGCGCAGGCGCAGCGCGTCTTCGCTGTCCCGATCCCGGAACACCCAATGCGGGCGCCAATCGGCCCGGGTGGCGATGTCCGGGATGTCCTCAGGGCCGTCGAGGAGCACGAAGGTCGTGGCCGGCACGCCCGGACGCAACTCCTCCAGCCGCCTGCAGATCGCCGGCAAGGCCGTTTCATCCCCGGCGAGGAGGTACCAGTCGAAATCGTCGGCAACGACGAGCGAGCCCCGCGGCCCGCCGATTTCGAGGCGGTCCCCGACCTTTGCCCGCATCGCCCAGGTCGTGGCCGGCCCGGCATCGTGCAGGGCGAAATCGATCGTCAGCTCCGCCCTGTCCGGGTCGAAGGCTCGCGGCGTGTAGTCCCGCATGACGGTTCCGTCCGGCTCGCCGTCTTTCGGCAGGAAGAGCTTGATGTGATCATCCGGGGCGTCGCTCGCGAAGTCCGACAGGTCGGGCGATCCGAAGACGATGCGCTGCATCGCCGGTGTGAGGCGCTCGACGCTGCGGACGGTCAGCATGCGCCGACGCGTCTCGCGGCGGACGCGTTCGATCCGGTGACGCTGCGCGACGGCGGCGTCCATCACAGGCGCTCGATCTTGCGTGCGGCCTCGTCGATCAGGTCGGCGGCGGCGAACAGAATCTGCTTGTCCGTCTGACCTGTCATGCGCTGCTGCAGCACCGCCTTCAGGTTCTGCATGGCGCGCCAGACCGGGCCCAACTCCACCTGGCTGGTGCGCTGGGCGAGCGCCTCGATCCGGGCCATCGCGTGCTCCGCCTCGGCGCGGCGCTCGTCCAGATAGGCGCGGCCTTCTGCCGTGATCGCATACAGGCGCTTCGCGCCCTCGGACTGCGTCGCGGCGATATGGCCGATCTCATCCAGCATCGTCAGCGTCGGGTAGACGATGCCGGGGCTCGGCGCGTAGCTGCCGCCGCTCCGCTCCTCGATATCGCGGATCAGGTCGTAGCCGTGCCTGGGCTCCGCCTGCATCAGGAGGAGCAGGACGAGGCGAAGCTCGCCCGCGTCGAACATCCGACGCCTGCCGCGACCGCCCGGACCGCCGCCTGGGCCGAACCGCCCCGGCCATCCGCCGCCCCGGTCGAACT
>CAXUKK010000217.1:0-5708 GCA_964251455.1 uncultured Enterovirga sp. | reverse complement strand
GCGGCCCCTTGATCACGCCGCGCTCGACGAAGTGCGCCAGCGTATAGAGATGGCCGATGTCATAGCACTCGATCTCGAAGCGCGTGCCGTTCTCGGAGCACGTCTTCAGGATGTACTCGATATCCGCGAAGGTGTTGCGGAAGATGCGGTCGCGCGACCCTTCGAGATAAGGCTTTTCCCACTCGTGCTTGAAATCCTTGAAGCGGGCGAGCATCGGGTACAGGCCGAAATTCATCGAGCCCATGTTGAGCGAGGCGACCTCCGGCGCGAAATGCGCGGCCGGCTGCACGCGCTCCTCGACGAGCATCGTCGGGGACCCGCCCGTCGTGATGTTGATGACCGCGTTCGAGCGCTGCTTAATGACCTGAAGAAAGGGCGTGAACGCCTCGGGCCTCTGGTCCGGCTGCCCGGTCTCGGGGTTGCGGGCATGGAGATGGACGATCGCGGCCCCGGCTTCCGCCGCCCCGATCGCGGCCTCGGCGATCTCCGCGGCCGTGATCGGCAGATGCGGCGACATGGAGGGCGTGTGGATCGCGCCCGTGACGGCGCAGGTGATGATGACTTTACGGCTGGCCATGGTCTGTCCTCTGGAAGTCTGTTGTGCTCGCGCTCCTCATCCTGAGGTGCGAGCGGAGCGAGCCTCGAAGGACGCACGGCAGCAGGTGCGTCCTTCGAGGCCCGGCTGCGCTAGGCACCTCAGCAGGAGGAAGGTGGTGGGTCACTCGTCCGCTTCTTGTACCCTCTTATGCGCCTTCAACGCCGCGAGGCGCCGGTCGCGCTCGGCGGTCTTGGCGGCGAGCTGTTGCGGGCCCGGCGTGTCGCCCCAGGCGAGCAGGATCTTGGCGACGTTCTCTGCGTCCCAGACGCTTGGGGAGGGCGGGTTCTCGCTGACGCGGCGGTAGAAGCCGGTGTAACGCGCGCAGTAATCCGGGATGCCGCCGGGAGCATTCAGCTCGATCGTCTCGAACGGGCCGAGAAACGACCAGCGCAGCCCGAGCCCGTCCTTGATCGTCCTGTCGAGATCCTGCGGGCTGACGACGCCTTCGCCGACGAGCCGGAAAGCCTCGGCCAGGAGCGCGCCCTGCAGGCGGTTCAGCACGAAGCCCTCGGCTTCCTTGTGGACGATGATCGGGACCTGCTCGACGGCCTCGTAGATCGCCTTCGCGCGTTCGATCACGGCCGGGTCGGTCCAGGGCGCACCGCAGAGCTCGACGATGGGCACGAGATGCGGCGGGTTCACGGGATGCGCGACGAGGCAGCGCGCCCGACCGGGCAGGTTTTCGGTGAAGAGCGAGGCGACGATCGCCGAGGTCGACGAGGCGAGGATGGTGTCCGGCCCGGCGAGCCGGTCGAGCTCCGCGAACAGCACGCGCTTTGCCGTGAGGGTCTCGGGCCCGTTCTCCTGGACGAGATCCACGCCCGCGACCGCCTCGGCCAGCGAGCCGGCGATGCTGACCCGCGCAGCCGCCGCGGCCGGATCGTCGACCAGCCCGTGCTGGGCCAGAGCATCGAGGCCTGCGCGGATGAGGTCCGGCGCTGCCGCGAGCGTTTCGGAATGCGTGTCGGTGAGCCGGACGTCCCAGCCGGCGCGGGCGAAGACGACCGCCCAGGCCCGGCCGATCAGGCCCGATCCGATGATGGCGACGGTGCTCATGCGATCTCCAACTGTGCCGCGTCCCCTTCTGCCCCTGCGGGAAAGGGTGGCCTTCGCCTTAGCGGAGGTCGGGTGAGGGGGCACGGCCCCGGCCACCCCTCATCCGTCAGCACTGCGTGCTGCCACCTTCTCCCGCAAGGGGAGAAGGGCTGCGGTCGATGGCGAGCGGTGGCGGATCTCGAAGGTCACTGCCGGCACGGCAATCGGCGACGGGTGACATCGCTGGAGTCTCTTCCCTGGCGGTCGCGGCTTGGGTGTTGCCGTGATCTCGACGGCTACTTAGCCTGCCCGGATAGCAGGTTGTCGAGTCCCGGCCGGACCTGACGCCGACGCATACGAGGGATGGAGCGACCATGGATCTGGACATCGCGGGACTGCGCGTCCTGGTGACGGCGGGAGCAGGCGGGATCGGGCTCGAGATCGCGCGGGCCTTCGTGCGCGAGGGAGCGCGCGTGCATGTCTGCGATGTCGATCGACCCGCGCTGGACGCCATGGTCGGAGGCGATCCGGGCGTGACGCAGTCCTATGGCGATGTCGCGAACCGGGGGGATGTCGCGCGGGTCTTCGCCGACGCGCTGGCTGCGCTCGGCGGGCTCGACGTGCTCGTCAACAATGCCGGGATCGCCGGCCCGACGGGGCGGGTCGAGGAGATCAATCCCGAGGACTGGGATCGTTGTCTCGAGATCTGCATCACGGGGCAGTTCAACTGCACGCGGCTCGCCATCCCGCACCTGAAGGAGAGCCGGAACGCCTCGATCGTGAACCTGTCATCGGCGGCCGGGAAATTCGGCTTCCCGATGCGGGCGCCCTACGCGGCGGCCAAATGGGCCGTGATCGGCTTCACCAAGTCGCTGTCGCGCGAACTCGGCGAGTTCGGCATCCGGGTGAACGCCGTCCTGCCCGGCATCGTCTCCGGCGACCGGCAGCGCCGCGTGCTCGAGGCGAAGGCGCAGCAGGGGGGCATCTCGTTCGCCGAGATGGAGAAGCGTGCCTTCGCGAACGCGTCGGTGAAGGACTACGTGTCGCCGGAGCAACTCGCCGACCAGATCCTGTTCCTGTGCTCGCCGCGCGGGCGGACGATCTCCGGCCAGGCGATCGCGGTCGACGGCGATCTCCAGATGCTGGCGTGAGCGAGCGCGTCCGGCTGCGGACCGGATCGCTTGGGCCGGGAGAATGTTGTCCGGCCAACAGGAGAGCGCTCATGCGCAGCATCATCACGGCCATCGGGATCACGCTCACTGCAACGACCGCGCTGGCGCAGTCTCGGGCCTCGACCACGGCCATGACCTGCGGGCAGGCACAGAGCTTCCTCGGGAGCCGGGGCGCGGCCGTGATCGGAACCGGCGGCCAGACCTATGACCGCTTCGTGCGCGACCGCTCGTTCTGCCAGCCGACGGAGGTGACGCGCGTTGCGTTCGTGCCCACGCGCGACACGCCGCAATGCCCGATCGGATACCGCTGCATCGAGCCGAGCCGCGACGACTGGTTCGACTGATTCCGCTTCAGTTCTCCGAGCATCCTCGGCCTATCCACTTGGCAAGGTCGCCGGGAAAGCCCACCTCGGGCGAACGCGGCCGCTCAACCGACGGCCGCCGGAAACGCCTTTGACGAGGCTCTGGGATTGAGAGGCGCTCTCGCGCCCTCGCGCCAGCAAGGAGGACTGAATGACAGCTCTTCATCGCCGCACGATGCTCGCCGGCTTCGCCGCGCTCGCCGCGACGCCGCTCGTGCGGCAGGCGCATGCCCAGGCG
The DNA here is from genome assembly GCA_964251455.1 of uncultured Enterovirga sp. Taxonomy (GTDB): domain Bacteria; phylum Pseudomonadota; class Alphaproteobacteria; order Rhizobiales; family Beijerinckiaceae; genus Enterovirga. Next base: position 2,303 of record CAXUKK010000217.1, on the reverse strand, counting down.
CCGGCTCCGACCGGACCGTTCCGGCTGGACCCGCTGCCCTACGCGAACAACAAGAACGAGCCGCATATCGATGCGCAGACGATGGAACTGCACCATGACCGGCACCACGCCGCGTACGTGAACAATCTCAACACGGCGCTGAAGGACCACGGCGAACTCGCCAAGAAGCCGCTCGAAGAGATTCTCGCGAACCTCAGCAGCGCCCCGGAAGCGGTCCGCACGGCCATCCGCAACAACGGCGGCGGGCATGCGAACCACACGATGTTCTGGCAGGTGATGGGCGGTTCGGGCGGCGAGCCAACAGGCGACGTGAAGGCCGCGATCGACCGCGACCTCGGCGGTTTCGCCAAGCTCAGCGAGGACTTCAACACGGCCGGGACCCGCGTCTTCGGCTCCGGCTGGGTGTTCGTCACGGTCGACAAGGCCGGCAAGCTCGCCCTCGTCTCGAAGCCGAACCAGGATACGCCGCTCATGGATGGCGGGCGCGTGCTGTTCGGCAACGACGTGTGGGAGCACGCCTATTACCTGAAGTACAACAACCGCCGGCCGGATTACCTGAAGGCGTGGTGGAACGTCGTGAACTGGCCGAAGGTCGCCGAGCGCTATGCAGCCGCCAAGGCCGGCACGCTCGCGATCTGAGTCCTCGGCTCCACGACCGCGTCATGGCCGGGCTTGTCCCGGCCACCTCGACCTGAAAGGCGCGCCAGCCGAGCGATTAACGGCCGGGACAAGCCCGGCCATGACACCGGGCAGGCTGGGCCTACCCCATCACCCTGACTTCCGCCCCGACGCTGGCGCGGCCGTAGAGGTCAATCGCATCCTGGTTCACCATCCGGATGCAGCCGGACGAGACGGACGTGCCGATGGTCCAGGGCTCGGTGGTGCCGTGGATGCGGTAGAGCGTGTCCTTGTTGCCCTGCCAGAGATAGAGCGCGCGTGCGCCGAGCGGGTTGCCCGGCCCGCCATGCATGCCGATGCCGCTCTGGAGGTCGCTGAGCGAGCGGGCAAGCCGCGGATCGCGGGCGATCATCTCCTTCGGCGGGTACCAGTCCGGCCAGGCCTGTTTCGAGTTCACGGTCGCGATCCCCGACCAGGCGAAGCCCTGCCGGCCGACGCCGACGCCGTAGCGGATCGCCTGGCCGTTCCCCTGGACGAAGTAGAGGTGCCGGGCGCGCGGATCGACAACGATCGTGCCTGCCGGCTCGCGGCCCCGGTACTCGACCTCGCGGCGGAGGAATTCGGGCCGGACGCGGGCGTAGTTGAAGGCCGGGACCGGGAACGGGTCGTTCTCGAACCGGCCGTAGATGCGGCGGTAGTCGAACCCGCCACCGGCGATGGGTGTCTCGACCGGACCGGGCTCAGCGGTCGGCGCGCGTCGCCGCGAGCCGTAGGGATATTGTTCGTACGGATCTGCCGGCGCTCCCTGGGCGGCACCGGACGGGTCGCGGATGTAGTAATCCTGCTGCACCTGCGTGTCGTAAAACGTGTCCCGCGGTGGCGCCCGGTTCTGGCTGCGCCCCTGCCAGAGGTCGTCCTCGGCGCCGCTTCCATAGGGCTCGGCGTAAGGATCGCGGCGGCGATATTGCGCGGAGGCCGGCAAGGCGAGGGCCATCGCCGCTGCCGACGTGGCCGCCCCGACGATCAGCCGTCGGCGGGACAGGTCCAAGTTGTGGTTTTCACTCATGGATGCCTTGTACCGCCCCCTCGCGCGCTTCGCCACGGTGGGCTTGCCGCATGGTGACTGGCATCCGCGCCGAAGACATCGATTGCATGCGAGACGATGGAAGCAGGCCCGGTCTTCACGGCGGCGAGAGTTCGTCCAGGACCTTGTCAAGGTTTCGGGCAAAGCTAGCGGCGGAGTAGCGCGCCTTGACCTTCGCGGCTCCAGCTCGCGCAAGCCGGCCCCGCACCTCCGGATCGTTCGCCAGCCGGCGGATCGCCGCTGCTAGACTCCCCTGGTCGTCCGTGTCCACGAGCAGACCGTCGGCTTCATGCTCGATCACTTCTGGTGCGGCCCCCTCGACACTTCCAATCACGGGCAGCCCGTGCTGCCACGCCTCGAGGTATGCGATCCCGAATCCCTCCTTGGTTGAAGGCAGAGCGAACAGGGTCGCCCGACGATACGCCGCCTGAAGTTCGCGCTCGTCGACCCGGCCGAGGAATCTGACACGATCGATCAGGCCCTCCGTTGCGGCTAGTTGTTCCAAGGCAGGTCTCCAAGTTCCATCCCCGACGATTTCGAGCCGAAGCTCCGGAATCTCTGCCCTTAAGGACGCAACCGCCCGTATCACCTTGTCTACATT
>CAXUKK010000216.1:0-5726 GCA_964251455.1 uncultured Enterovirga sp. | reverse complement strand
TGCTGGAGGCGATCGTCACCCGGCTGCCGCCGCCGAAGGGCGACGAGACCGCGCCCCTGAAGGCCCTTCTCGTCGACAGCTGGTACGACGCCTATCTCGGCGTGGTGGTCCTGGTCCGCATCGTCGACGGCACCCTGAAGAAGGGCATGTCGATCAAGATGATGCGCACCGGCGCGGTGCACGGCGTCGACAAGGTCGGCGTGTTCCGGCCGAAGATGCAGGACGTGGCCTCGCTCGGTCCGGGCGAGGTCGGGTTCATCACGGGCTCCATCAAGGAGGTCGCGGACACGGCGGTGGGCGACACCATCACGGAAGACAAGAAGCCCACGAAGGAGATGCTGCCGGGCTTCAAGCCCGTCCAGGCCGTCGTCTTCTGCGGCCTGTTCCCGGTCGATGCCGCGAAGTTCGAGGACCTGCGGGCCGCCATGGGCCGCCTGCGGCTCAACGATGCGAGCTTCTCCTACGAGATGGAGACCTCCGCGGCGCTCGGCTTCGGCTTCCGCTGCGGCTTCCTCGGGCTCCTGCATCTCGAGATCATCCAGGAGCGGCTCGAGCGCGAGTTCAACCTCGACCTCATCTCGACCGCACCCTCGGTCATCTACCGCCTCTCGATGCGGGACGGCTCGGTGAAGGAGCTGCACAACCCGGCCGACATGCCGGACGTGATGCAGGTCCTGTCGATCGAGGAGCCCTGGATCCGCGCCACGATCCTGACGCCGGACGAACATCTCGGCGGCATCCTGAAGCTTTGCCAGGACCGGCGCGGCGTGCAGATCGACCTCAACTATGTCGGCAAGCGCGCCATGGTCGTCTACGACCTGCCGCTGAACGAGGTCGTGTTTGACTTCTACGACCGGCTGAAATCGATCTCGAAGGGCTACGCGTCCTTCGATTACGCCATCACGGATTACCGCGAGGGCGACCTCGTGAAGATGTCGCTCCTGGTCAATGCCGAGCCGGTCGACGCCCTCTCCATGCTGGTCCACCGCGACCGCGCCGAGAGCCGCGGCCGCGCCATGTGCGAGAAGCTGAAGGACCTCATCCCGCGCCACTTGTTCCAGATCCCCGTCCAGGCGGCGATCGGCGGCAAGATCATCGCACGCGAGACCATCAAGGCCCTGTCCAAGGACGTGACCGCCAAGTGCTACGGCGGCGACGCCACCCGCAAGCGCAAGCTCCTCGACAAGCAGAAGGAGGGCAAGAAGCGCATGCGCCAGTTCGGCCGCGTGGAGATCCCGCAGGAGGCGTTCATCGCCGCGCTGAAGATGGATTCGTGAGACGGGCGTCGGCGGACCCGACCCGAGCGACGGGGCCGAGCGTCGCCCACGGGCGGCCCGATCTCACGCGTAGCCGACCCAGCCGCGCCATGTGAACGCGGCGTAGAACGGGGTCACGTCCGAGAAGCCGGCCTCGCGCAGGATCGCCTCGTCCTGCTCGGGGCTGAGCATGCTCAGGCGTGCCTCGACGGCGCCGCGTGCCGTTTCAGCCTTCTCGGGATCAGCCCCACCCATAATTGCGAAGGCTGCGTAGCGTCGTAGCCAGAGCGATCGCTCGCCGGAACCCTGCGGAAAGCTGGCATGCGCCGCCACGAAAGGCGCACCGGGCCTGAGGCGGCGCCTTATCTCCACCACGGTGCGCAGTCGCTCCTCCGGCGGAAGGAAATGCAGGGTGAGAAGACAGGTCGCGGCGTCGAAAGGGCCGGCCGGCGCGCTTTCGACATAGCCCTGGTGCAGGTGCACGCGCGCGGAAAGCGGGCCGAGCGCCCGCTCGGCGAGCTTCAGCATCTCGGCGGATGGATCGACGCCGTCGAAGGTCCAGCCAGGATTGGTCCCGGCCAGCGCCTTCAACTCCAGGCCTCCGCCGGCGCCGAGGACGAGCACGCGGGCGTCCGGGGGAGCGCGCTCCCTCAGCAGCACGGTGGTCATGCGGTGCAGGTCGGCAAAGCCGGGCACGAAGCGGGGCGGCCCCTCGGCGTAGCGCGCAACGGCTTCCGGATCGGAGAAGTGGTCCAGCAACTCGCTCATGGGTCGGTCAGAACCTCAGGCTCAGGAAGAGCCGGGCGCTCCGGCCCGGCAGCAGGATCTCGTCCTTCTTGAACGAGGCCGAGTTGCGGATGTCCTCGTCGAGGAGGTTGTCGCCCCTGACGCCCAGCGTGAACTCGTTGATGCCGTAGACGGAGCGGTCCACCGGCCGCGTGTAGCTCACCTCGGCCTTCAGGTTGGTCCAGCCCGGCGTGACGGTCTCGTAGGGCGCGATCTGCGTGTGATCGAAGGCGTGCAGCACGCCGATGCGGGCGAACCAGCCCGCCTCGCGCCAGAACAGCCCGCCGCCGACCCGGTGCGGCGGGATGCGCGGCACGGCGGTGCCGTCGTCGAAGCGGGCGCGCACGAAGTCGTACTGCGCGTCCACCCCGATGAACCCCGACCGGACAGGGATCACGTCGAGCTGAGCGCCGATCTCGGCGCCGTAGAAGGTGGCGTTCCCCTGCGAGTAGGCGACCTGCTGCAACTCCGTCTCCGAGCCGCAGGTGTCGAACGTGTCACCGCAGCCGATCCCGGTGAGCTGCTTGTAGATGAAGCCGGTATAGCGCGTGTAGTAGCCGGTCGCGTCGAACCGGAGCGGCCCCTGCGCTCGCCGGATGCCGAGCTCGACCGAGCGGGCACGCTCCAGCTTCAGGTTCGGATTGCCGATCTCGAAGGTCGCCGTCGCGTCATGCGGCCCGCGCGAATACAGCTCCGGAGCGGCCGGGGCGCGCTCGACATACTGGCCCGTGAGGCTGGCCACGAACCCGTCCGGCAGGTCCTGGAGGACGCCGAAGGCAGCGCTCATCGGCGTGAAGCTGCGCCGGCGCTTCCGGGACAGGACGTCGTCGGCGACCAGAATCTCGTTACCGTCCGTATCGAACTCGCCGGTGGGCGAGACAGAAGGCAGGAAGCCCGCCGGAAACAGCGCTGGCGTGCCTTTGACGACCGCGTTCTCGATGCGTCCGGCGAGTTGGAAACGCGTGCCCTGGCGGAGATCGAGCTCCTCGAACAGGTATCCGGCATAGGATTGCGTGTTCGTCGGGAAGAGCAGGCCGCCGGCTTCGCCGGACGTGCGGATGCGGGCGTTGTTCGCCTGGAAGCCGACCGCGCCCGTGATCTTGCCGAACTCGGTGAAGATCGGCACGTGCTGAAGCTCGACCCGTCCCTCGAACTCGCGGTTGCGGAAGGTCGCGCGGACGCCATCCACACCAGCCTCGTCGAGGCCGCTTTCGTTGTGCTTGTAGGTCGAGCCGCCGAGCGAGAACCGCAGCGCCTCGAACGGACCGCCGTCGAAGCGGTACTCGCCCCGCGCGACCAGCTTGTCCTGCGTCGGGTCGAGGCGTGTGCGCGAAGCCGCCGCCTCCCCGCCGGGCACGTGGTAGAGCGCGTCGTAATGCTCGTAGGCGAGGCCGATGAAGCCGTTCGGGCCCAGGAACGAATAGCCGACCGAGCCGCCCTGGGTCCGGGTCGCGGAGTTGAACTGGCGGCCCTGCGGCGTCCTGTAGTCGTCGGTTTTGGTGTAGAACCCGTCGGCGTGGACGGCGCCGCCGATGCCATTCGGGCCAAGGGCGCCGGCGTCCACCGCGGCGGCTCCGAGCGTCCCGTTATCTCCGGACGAGTAGCCGGACAGGACCTGGCCCGTGACGCCGCCCTGCGGGACGAAGCTCGGGATGCGGTTGTTCTCGGCCGACACAACCCCGCCGATGGCCTGACTGCCGTAGCGGAGCGTCGCCGGCCCGCGGATCACCTCGATGCGGTCCTGAACGAGGGGACTGATCGGGACCGCGTGGTCCTCGCCCAGCGCCGACACATCGTGGGTGCCGATCCCGTTCTCTTGGATGCGGACGCGAAAATTGTCCTGCCCGCGGATGATCGGCCGGTTTGCGGCGCCTGGCGCGTAGGTCGAGCCCGAGATGCCCGGCCGGTCGAAGAGCGCGTCGCCGAGCGTTTGCGGCTGCTGGCGCACGATTTCGCTACGCGGCATGACGGTCACGGGCGAAAACGTGCTCGTGGTCACGGGTAGGATGCCAAACGGGACTTCGCCTCCGAGCCCGGGCCGCTGTGTCTCTGGGCGGGTCAGGATCGGAGACGGCGAGGTCACGACGATCTCGGGAAGGGTTTCCTGACCAACCGCAATCCCGTGCGGTCCGAGCAGGATGGCGAGGGCGGTCGAGCCGAGCAGCGCTGCGGGGCGGAGGGTCAACATCTCGTCCTGTGTGTTATAACATAACAGGTACTACGTAATAACATTGCATACGTCGATGGCAAGTGACTGGATCGGGGAGGCGGCGTCAGCGCGGCCCCCCGGCCGGTGCCTTCGTCCGCGAGCTGCGCTCGCAAAGACGGTTTGGGATCCCACCCCGCTCATCCGGCGAAGGCCGGGATATCAGTCGGAAGGGTGATTATGGGCACTGGCCTTCGCCGGTGTGAGCGGGCGGCCTCCGGTTGTGTCGAGCGGCCGTCGCGCAGGGCTGCCTTGCTCGCGCCGCGCATCTGGCTGAGGCTGCCGCCCACGAATCAGGGGAGTGACGATGCGGGCAGCTTTGATCGGGTTGGTTGTCGTGGGGCTCGGTGCGAGCGCTGCAATGGCCCAGACGCCCTCCCGCAACCTCCCGACGCCCTCGACCCCCGGTCCCAACCCCGGTGCGACCGCGACCGACGCGATCACCAGCCCGACGAAGCCGACCGAGACGACGCCTGGCGATGCCTCACCTGGCACCCGGGCCCCCATGGCGCCGCCGGCCGTGGTCCAGCCGGCCCCGCCGGCGCAGCCGCGGCCGAGCGGCGCGCTCACCCCGGGCGAGATGCGCGACCTGCTGGAAGCCGCTCAGGCGACCGCCAAGGCGACGCGCGAATCCCTCGATTACAGCCGCGTCGTGCCGGACATCCTCCAGCAGATCCTGACGAAGCTCGACAAGATCGAGGACAAACTCGACAAGGTCGAGAACGCCGTGAAGGCTTCGCGCAGCCGCCGCTAAGCGAGGGGCGCTTCGGCGTCCATGACGGTTACCGTCTTCCGGCTGCCAAGTTGACGCGGCGCAGCCCTTGCAGGAACGTGCCGGCGCGCGGCGTATCGCGCGCGCTCCGGAGTGTTTCGCCCCTCATGTCACGCATTCGCCTCCCGCTTGCGGCCGCCGCCCTCGCGCTTGCCGCCACCTCCGCCGGTGCGCAGCAACTCGCGCCCTCGCCGACGCTCGACGCCATCAAGGCCCGCGGCCATCTCGAATGCGGCGTCCATCTCGGACTGCCCGGCTTCTCCTTCGCCAACGACAAGGGCGAGTGGTCCGGCATCGACGTCGATTACTGCAAGGCGCTCGCGGCCGCGATCCTGGGAGACGCCACCAAGGTGAAGTTCACGCCAACCTCCGTCCAGCAGCGCTGGCCGGTGCTGCAATCGGGCCAGGTCGACCTCCTGTCGCGCAACACGACGATCACCTTCACGCGCAACGCCACGCTCGGCGTGAACTTCCAGGGGATCAACTTCTACGAAGGCCAGACATTCGTGGTCCGCAAAGGCACCGCGAAGGTGCCGAAGGACCTCGACGGCGCCTCCGTCTGTGTCGCGTCCGGCTCGACCGAGGAGAAGAACGCGGCCGATTGGGCGAAGGAGAACGGGATCAAGGTCTCGATCATCAACTTCGGCAAGAACGACGATGCCATCGCGGCCTACGATTCCGGGCGCTGCGACGCCTATACGGCCGG
>CAXUKK010000215.1:0-5732 GCA_964251455.1 uncultured Enterovirga sp. | reverse complement strand
CGCCGGGTGCGAGTGGAAACGGCTCAACGGTGACATGGCCGAGCCCGCGCGCGGCAAGGGCCGTAAGAAGCGGCGCGTCGAGCCCTTCGCCGCCCGTGAAAACCGCGGTCCGATCACCCTCGGGTCGGAGATCCGGCCGTGCGCCGACGGGGCGCAGAACGTCCGTCATGCGGCGCGCGATGGCCGGAGCGGGATCGATCCAGGCAACCGGCCAGGGGGCGAGGTGCCGGAGCCGCTCGAACAGAAGCGGGTAATGCGTGCAGGCCAGAACGACGACGTCCGTGCGGCCGCCTTCGCCTTCGACGAAGCAGGGCACGAGTTCGGCCGCAAGCTCCTCGTCCGAGACGGGCGCGCCCCGCAGTTCCGCCTCGGCGAAGCCGGCCAGCCGACGCGACCCGACGAGTTGGACCCGGCACTCGGCCGCGTAGGCCTCGATCAGACCGCGCGTGTAGTCCCGCGCGACGGTGCCGGGCGTCGCCAGGATGCTGATCCGGCCGGTGCGGGAGGCCGCTGCGGCAGGCTTGATCGCTGGAACGGTGCCGATGATGGGAAGGGAGAACCGGCGCCGAAGATGAGGCAGGACGAGGGTCGAGGCCGTATTGCAGGCGATGACGACGAGGTCGGGCGCGTGCCGGGCGACGAGGCGCTCCATCACGGCCAGCACCCGCGCGACCAGTTCGGCCTCGGTCAGGCGGCCATAGGGAAAGGCGGCGTCATCCGCAGCATAGACGAAGTCGGCATCCGGCCGAGCCTTCACCAGCTCGGAGAAGACCGTGAGGCCGCCGAGCCCGGAATCGAAGGCCAGAATGGATGGGCTCCGACTCGGCACGATGACGGGGGCCTGAGAGGTTCCGGCGAGAAGATCGGAGAACATGCACGCACGACGAGCCGAGACGGGAGCCTCGAAGCCTAGGAGCGGCCGGTTAACAGGATGCAACGACTTCGCAGCATCCCGAGCAGGGACCGCGCTTCAGCGGCGCTGGCGCTTGCGCGTCACCGGCATCTTGCTCGGGATCGGGGCTGCACGTGCGACGGGGGCGGTCGCGGTCGCGTCGACGGCCCGCGGTGTCTCGGCGTGCAAGCGCCGGATCGGCCAGGTGTCGCTCCAGCGCTGCATGTCGAGGAAGGTCGGATCGTTGCGCAGTGCGACGAGGTCGCCCGAACCGTTCAAAGCCGTCTCGGCCGCCATGTCGAAGGTCTTCCAGAACGCCAGGTAGTCGAGCGTGTCGATGGGGTTGCGGCCGAGCTGTGCGAGCAGGACCTGCTGCTCGCCGGAGAGCACCATGTCCGCCGACCATTTGGGCTGTGGCGGGCGGGGCGCCTTGCGGTCGAGCGGCGGGTCCGGCTCGACCTTGATCTGCGCCGAATCGTAGGCGGCAAGCGGCGCGCCGGGCGCGGCGAGGGTCGCGGAGAGGGTCGGAAACCCATGATCGTCCGAGCCCGCCCGCATGAACAGCTTCCGGCTCGGCGGCACCTCGGTCGCCTCGCGCAAGATGCGGCGCGACGCGCGGTCGCTCGCCTGGAACTCACGGTCGCCGATCATGGCGATAATGGCCGTGGAGGGATCGATCTTGGACAGCTCTGCGAGCTGGACCCCGCGCGACTTCTCGTCGGACGCGATCCCCCCGACCATCGTGATGTAGACGAGCTTCGGCACCGGCAGGCCCGATCCGGCCGGGTCGGCCGCGAGGTTTGCCGCGACTCCACCTCCTGCCGAGTGGCCAAGATAGGCGACCTTGGCGAGGTCGGGCTTGGCCTTCGGATCGCTCGCCAACGCCGCGAGCGCGTCCTTCACGAGCGTCGCCGCATTCTTGCTCGCATCGACCGGCCGGGTGCGGCCCACGGTCTGGAAGGCCGGATACAGAACGAGGTAACCGCGCCTGGCGAGATGGTCGATCCAGCCGCCATAGGTGGACGGGTTTGCTGCGCCCCAACCGTGCAGGAACACCACGATCGGGCGTGGACGTTCCGGCTCGTTGGCCATGTGGAAGACATACGTGACCGCGCTGGCCCGGCCGACGGAACGCTTCACGACCTCGGCATCCGGATTGTCGGCACCGCCGGGCAGACCGGCCTTTGGCTGCGCCGGCGGATTTGCGGCGAGCGCGGGGCTCGTGCAGGCGAGCGCGAGAAGCGCGACGAGACCGAGGGCGGTGCGACGTGGCATGGCGGAGGGCGCCCGGAAGGAAGATGTTGGTTTTGTGTAGCAGAGATTGCGGCAGGGTCGTTACGCTTTTCGACGACGCCGCAATTGCGCCAGGGCCCGGATTGCTCCGCGCCAGGTTCGCACGTCCTGCTCCGTCGGGCTCATGCGGTGGAACATGTCACGCATGTTGCGGCTCATGGTCGGCTTCTTGTCGGGCGGATAGAACTCGGCCGCCTCGAGTTCCGCCTCAAGATGCTCGAAGAGTCCGAGGAGCGCGGCGCGGGAGGCCGGCGGCGTCGCGGCATTCGGCCCGAACGGCAGCGGTGTCCCGCTCCGAGCGCGGGTCCATTCGTAGCCGACGAGGAGCACCGCCTGGGCGAGGTTGAGCGACGCGAAGGCAGGGTCGACCGGAAAAGTGACGAGCGCGTCGCAGAGCGAGATGTCGTCGTTCTCCAAGCCCGTTCGCTCGCGACCGAACAGGATGCCGACACCCTGCCCCGCCCCGATCCGGTGCTCCAGATCGGTCATCGCCACGTCCGGCGCGAGCACCCGCTTCATCTGCCCGCGCGGGCGGGCGCTGGTGGCGACGACGAAGCTCAGGTCGGCGATAGCCTCCTCGGTCGTCGCAAAAAGGTTTGCACTCTGAAGAAGCGCAGTTGCCCCGACGGCGGCAGCCTCGGCGGCCGGATTGGGCCAACCGTCTCGCGGCGCGACAAGCCGGAGTTTGCTGAGCCCGAAATTCGCCATGGCGCGGGCCGCCATGCCGATGTTCTCGCCGAGTTGAGGCTGGACAAGAATGATGGCGGGACCCGCCGCCGGAGCGGGCGTCACGGCATCTCGATCAATGCGCCGAGCTTCGCGGGGTCGGGATTGTCGCCGAGCTTCAGCCGCTTTGCCGCGATGACGGTGCCGTTGAGCTCGCCGCCGAACAGGAACATGGCGGCCAGCCAGTACAGGAAGACCAGCGCGATCATGGCGGTCGCGAGCCCGCCATAGGTGGTGAAGTAGGCACTGGCGAAACTGTCGAGGTAGCGGCTGAACGCGAGCCCGCCGAGGAGCCACAAAGCGAGCGTCGTGGAAATCCCTGGCACGATGTCGCGAAATCGCCGGCGACCCGCGGCGATGAACCTGTGCGCCACCGTGAGAGCACCGACAATCAGAAGCGTGGCCACCCCGTAGCGGAGCAGCGCGATCGGGAAGCCGAACGGCTCGAGCCCGGGCACGCGGGACACGATCCAACGGAACAGGAACGGCCCGAGCACGACCAGGAACGCAAAGCCCAGCATCTCGAAGGCGCCCATGACCACGTAGAGGATCGACTCAAGCCGGGTCACCCACCAGGCCCGCACTTCGCGGATGCCGTAGGCGCGGTTCAGGCCGACACGCAGGCTCTCTACGCCGGAGGACGAGAAATAGAGGGCCAGGATCGCCCCGAACGTCACGAATTCCCGGCGGCTTTGGCTGAGCACGTTGTGCACCTCGCCGGCGATCGGTCCGGCCACCTCCTTCGGCCAGGCCTCGAGGATGATGCTCGCGGCCTCGTCGGCCAGCGGTGACGAGCCGAAGATCGGGGCAAGAGCAGTGAGGAGGATCAGGAACGGGAACAGCGAGGTCAGCGCCGAGAGCGCGATGTGGCTCGCGATCGCCCAGCCGTCATGGAGCACGAAGCGCTGGAAGGCGAGCGACAGAAGCTCGAGGAAGATGCGCGGGCGGAACACTGATGACCTTGCGGCGGCAAATGGCAGGCGAAGCCTAGAGGCGCAAGTCGCGCCGGACCTGCATCCCAAGCCGTCTCGCCTCCCCGGCAGCGCTGAGCTACAGCGCCGCGATGCGCGGCCGCTTTGCCCAACTCCTGATTCCCGGCAGCTTCGTGCTCCTGTGGGCGACCGGTTTCGTGGTGGCGCGGCTGGTGGCGCCATACGCCGAACCGCTCACCTTCCTGTCCGTGCGGTTCGCGCTGGCGGCCGCGATCCTGGGCGCGGCGGCGCTGGCCGGGAACGCCCTCTGGCCGACGGGGCTGCGCGGCTGGCGCGATGCCCTGATCGCCGGGATCCTTCTGCACGGGATCTATCTGGGCGGCGTCTTCTGGGCCGTCCGACACGGCATGCCGGCCGGCATCTCGGCCCTGATCGCGGGATCGCAGCCGCTTTTCGTGGCGCTGCTCGCCCGGCCGCTCCTCGGCGAAATCGTATCGCCGCGACGCTGGCTCGGGATCGCGGCCGGGTTTGCTGGGATGGCGCTCGTCCTCGGGCCGAAGATCGGCGGCACCGACGGCTTTTCGCCGTCGACGCTCTTCGTCTCGGTCATAAGCCTCGCCGGGATCACGGCCGGAACGCTCTGGCAGAAGCGGACGGGCGGAAGGCTGGATCTGCGCTCGGGGACGGCCGTGCAGTATCTCGGGGCGACCTGTGTGGTGCTCGCCGGGGCGCTCGCGACGGAGAACCTGCGGATGGAGCCGGCACTGCCGCTCCTGTTCGGTTTCGCCTGGTCCACCCTCGTCCTCTCCATCGGTGCTATCGCGCTTTTGTTCGTGATGCTCCGGCGCGGGGCTGCCGTCGGCGTGTCCTCCTTGATGTTCCTGGTCCCGCCGGTTTCGGCCCTGATGGGCTTCGTGCTCTTCGGCGAGACCCTGAATGCGATCCAGCTCGCCGGGATGGCGCTTGCTGCTTTAGGCGTAGCGGTCGCGGCGCGCGCCTGACTGCCAGCTCCGCGCGATCCGCGTATGGTGCGCCGCCACCGTCGAGAACCGGAGCTCGCCATGTCCGCCTTCCCGTCGCGCGCCGCACCCGCAGACGACCTCGTCTCCCTCGCGCGCGCCACCGCGATCGACATCCAGGCCCTCTTGGCGGAGGCCGGACGGCGGTTGCGCGCCAAGCTCGTGGATGACGGCCGGCTTCCGACGGTGCGGCTGGATGCCGAGCAGCACGCCGCGCATTCACTCGCCTGGCTCGCGACCTACGCGGCCGCGATCGGCGAACTCGCGGCTTATGCCGACCGGCTGAGCAGTGAAGACCGGTTCGGCGAGGCCGAGGCGCTGCTCGTTCGGATCGGCCTCGGCGAATACCTCGACCAGGTCTTCTCGGGCATCCCGATGAGCCAGGTCGAGACCGCCCGGCTGGCCGATATGGGCCTGCCCGCCCGCGAGGCGGCCCGCTACCGCACCCATCCGATCGAGACGCTGATCGAGACCGGCAACACGGCCGAGAACCGGGCCAGGCTTGTCACTCTCATCGGTCAAGCAGGCGGCGGAGTGATCGGCGATCCGGGTCTCGACGAGACGCTGGACGCGATCCGGACCGAGATGCGCCGCTTCGCGGAGGCGGAGGTCGAGCCACACGCGCATGGCTGGCACCTCAGGAACGAGTACATCCCGCTCTCGATCGTCGAGCAGATGGCGGAACTCGGCGTCTTCGGGCTGACGATCCCGGAGGAATTCGGTGGCCTCGGCCTGTCGAAGGTGTCCATGTGCGTCGTCTCCGAGGAACTGTCGCGCGCCTATATCGGCGTCGGCTCGCTCGGCACCCGGTCGGAAATCGCGGCCGAACTCATCCTCGGCGGTGGGACGAAGGAACAGAAGGCGCGTTTC
>CAXUKK010000214.1:0-5749 GCA_964251455.1 uncultured Enterovirga sp. | reverse complement strand
AGTCCGACTGGCCTATGTGGACGGCACGCAAAGCCAGGTCCGGACCTTCCGCAGGCCCTAGATTTGGGGAAGGGCCGCCTTGAGCACCCGCTGCAGCTCATGCTGCGCGAATGGTTTCTGCAGGACGGGTCTATCGCGATACGGCTCGTCGATCCCCGCGGATCCGTATCCGGTCGAAAAGACGAACGGGATGCCGCGAGCAGCAAGCGCTTCCGCGACCGGGTAGATCGACTGACCGGCGAGGTTCACGTCGAGGACGGCGAGATCGAGTTTCTCCCGGCTCGCAAGCTCTGTGGCGGCTGCGATACGCCCGGCCGGGCCGACGACCTCACAACCGAAATCGAGCAGCATATCTTCGAGGAGAAGGGAAATCGCGACTTCGTCTTCGACCACCAGGACACGGAGGCCGTTCAGTTTCTGATCGTCCGCTGGGACCTGTGATGACATTCTCGATCTCGTTGGCCCATACCCTGCATGCCGCACAGCGAGCGACCCTGTATGGGCTGATGAGTTGCCCGTCCGATGCCGTCAAGGATCGGCGCCGAACAGCCTTTCGAAATCCTGGAAAGCGAACGCTGCTTACCAAGCAATCTTCGGCTAAAGCGCCCAGTAGGATACTCAACATTAACCATCACGCCCCGCAATTGACAGGCGCCGTTCACCTGGACGCGCTCAGGATCGTGATCGCAGGCGAGGCTCGGCCTGCGGCCCTGCACGGGGCCACACAGGAGTACAAGGCGTGAGCGGGCGCGCGGACCGGACGAGGGCGTTGGTCGGGATGTCGGAGGGCACTGAAGACCGCAAGCTGCCGATCCTCATGGTCCTACACCAGGAGCATTCGACGCCCGGACGTCTCGGCCGGCTTCTGCAGTTGCGCGGTCACCCGCTCGATCTGCGACGTCCCCGCTTCGGCGATCCTCTTCCCGACACGCTGTCCGGTCATGCCGGGGCGATCGTGTTCGGCGGGCCGATGAGCGCCAACGACGACGAGGATTATGTCCACCGCGAGATCGACTGGCTCGGCGTCGCGCTGAAGGAAGAGAAGCCGCTGCTGGGGCTTTGCCTCGGCGCGCAGATGCTGGCCCGCCACCTCGGCGCACGGGTCTACGCGCATGCCCAGGGCCGCGCCGAGATCGGGTATTATCCGCTTCTTCCGACGGAGCCCGGACGCGCCTTCGCGGCCGAGATCGGAGCGACCTGGCCTGGCCACGTGTACCATTGGCATCGCGAAGGCTTCGACTGCCCGCCCTGCTCGCAGACCCTCGCGACGGGCGACGAATTTCCCACGCAGGCGATCCGGGTCGGGCGTGCGGCCTTCGGCCTGCAATTCCACCCCGAGGTGACGCACGCCATGATGTGCTGCTGGACGGTGCGCGGCCACGAGCGGCTGGCGACGCCAGGTGCCCAGGACAGGACGCGGCAGATCGAGGGGCGCTTCATGCACGATCCGGCCGTGCGCGTCTGGCTCGACACCTTCCTCGACCATTGGCTCGTCGCCGGACAGGCGTCGGCGTCTCTGGCCGCCCACTAGGCGCACGATTCCAGCGGCATGCGACCTTAGTCGGCGTTCCGCTCGGCCGCGCTCGACTCGGCCCAAGTCTCCGCTAAAACCTCCCGCAGGCGAAACGCCTCACTAATTCGCGGGAGGATAGGATGAAGTTGCTTTTCGTAGCCCTGGCGGCTGCGGGCTCGCTGTCGCTGGCCACGAGTGCGAACGCTCAGGCCGTGAAGATCGGCATGACCGTCTCGACAACCGGCCCGGCCGCCTCGCTCGGCATTCCCGAAGCCAATACGGCGAAGCTACTGCCGAAGGAGATCGGCGGCGTTCCGGTCGAGATCGTCGTGCTCGACGATGCCTCCGACACGACCAAGGGCGTCGCGAACACGCGCAAGCTCCTCACCGACGACAAGGTCGACGTGATCGTAGGCTCCTCCACGACGCCCGTCTCGCTCGCCATGATCGAAGTCGTGAGCGAGGTGAAGGCGCCGATGATCTCGCTTGCGGCCTCGGCCGCAATCGTCAGCCCGATGGACGACAAGCGCCGCTGGGTCTTCAAAACTCCCCAGAACGACCGCCTGATGGCCGATGCGCTCGTCGACTACATCGCGGCGCAGAAGCTGAAGAGCATCGCGTTCATCGGCTTCAACGACGCCTACGGCGACGGCTGGTTGAACGTCATCACGCCGGCCTTGAAGGAGAAGAACGTGCAGCTCGTCGCCAGCGAGCGCTACGCCCGCACGGACACGAGCGTCACGGGCCCCGTGTTGAAGCTCATGGCCGCCAAGCCGGACGCCGTACTCATCGCAGGATCCGGTACCCCGGCCGCCCTGCCCCAGAAGACGCTCAAGGAGCGCGGCTACACGGGCAAGATCTATCAGACGCATGGCGTCGCGAACGGCGACTTCCTCCGGGTCGGCGGCAAGGACGTGGAGGGCACGATCCTGCCCGCAGGCCCGGTCCTGGTGGCCGCCCAGCTGCCGGATTCGAGTCCCGTGAAGAAGGCCGGGCTCGAATACGTGCAGAAATATGACGCCATGTTCGGCGCCGGAACGTCGTCGACCTTCGGGGCGCATGCGAACGACGCGCTGGCGCTCCTGCAGGCTGCGATCCCGGTCGCGGCCAAAACCGCGAAGCCCGGCACGCCGGAATTCCGCTCCGCACTCCGCGACGCCCTCGAGGGCCTCAAGGACGTCGTCTACAGCCAGGGCGTCGTGACGATGTCGAAGGACGACCATGTCGGCCAGGACAAGCGCGCCCGCGTCATGGTGACGATCGAGAACGGCGCCTGGAAGCTGCTCGCGGAGACTGCGACGCAGTAATCCGGACCGAGCAGGGCCGGTGCTTAGCTGCGCCGGCCCTTATGTTTTCACCAGCCAATCTTGTTTCGGCCTCCCCTCTTGAGCCGGCGAAGAGCCGGAGGACGAACTGGGGTTGCCTCAGTGAGGAGCAAGGCAAGATGCCGTCCCGGCGAGTGAGTGCAGGCGCACCGGGGTACCCTGCTCCCGCTCGCAACGGCCCAGGTCCGCACGTGAACGCCCGTTAGAACCGGACCTTCATCACCACGGGCTTCCCCTCCGGCCGTGGCACGACGAGCCAGGCGTTGTTGAACTCTGCCTTCGGAAACTCGATCGTCTCACCGTGACCGAGCGCTTTCAGCATGCTGGGGATCGTGTCCGAATGCCCTACTACGAGCACCGTCGCGCCGCCCTGGCGCTTCAACGCATCTGTTATGCCCTCCGCGTCGTCTTTCCTGACGACTACCGGCTCGATCTTGAGCGCGGAAGCGAGCGGCTCCGCCGTTTCGCGCGCGCGGGCGTACTGAGTCGTGATGATGACCGTAACGCCCGCATCGCGCAGGTTCTCCGCCAAGGCGCTGGCGCGGCGCCGGCCCGCCTCGTTCAGGGGCGGGTCGCCGTCCATCATGCCGCCGCCAGCCTGAGTCTGCTCGCCGTGGCGGACGATGATGACGGCCTGCTGCGCGAGGGCGCGCAGCGGGAAGAGCGCGACGGCAGAGATTGCGAAGAGCCAGCAGGCCCCGTGACGACGCGACAAGATCCGGCTCATAGGCCACCTCCAGCGCGGGCCCAGAGAGCCAGCCGACAGGCCGAGTGTGCGCAAGGCCGGCTCGAACGTCAACGGTCAGACCCACTCCCGCTCCGGTTCCCCGCACGCTACAAAGCCTCCATGTGCGGACGCGTAATCCAGGCGAGCCCTCCCGAGATCCTGTCCCTGCAGATCGTGGAGGGGCGCGGCAACCCGTCCGGGGACCGCTTTCGTAATACCCCGCCGCGCTACAACGGCGCGCCGTCGCAGGAGCTCTGGGTGATCCGGCAGAACCCGGCGACAGGCGAGCGCTCGCTCGACCTCATGCGTTGGGGGTTGATCCCGGCCTCGTCGGCCGAGAAGCCGAAGAAGCCCGCGATCAACGCTGCCGCCGAGCTTCTGACCAGGCGCGAGGATTTCGCGCCGGCCTATGCGCGCCGGCGCTGCATCGTGCCGATCGACGGGTTCTACGAGTGGAAAGCCGTGGAGGGGGAGAAGATCAAGCAGCCCTTCTGCGTCGCCATGCGGGACGGCTCGCCCTTCGGCCTCGCGGGCCTCTGGGAGAATTGGAAAGACCCGGCGAGTGGCGAGTGGATCCGGAGCTTTTGCATTGTGACGACGCGGGCAAACGCACTTGTCCGCCCTATCCACAACCGCATGCCCGCGATCTTGAGGCCGGCCGGTTTTCGCCGCTGGCTCGGTCCGGAAGAGGATCCGCGCGATCTCCTCGGGCCGTTCCCGCCGGACGAAATGGTCGCCTGGCCGGTCTCGACCCGGGTAAACTCCGTGAAGAACGAGGATCGCTCGCTGGTCGATCGCCATCCCGAGGCCGACGGCACCTGGCCACGCGACGGGAACAGCGCCTGAGCTTGACTCCGGCGAGAATCGTCCCGAGTCGAACATGCTCAATTCGAAGTATATCGGCTGCCCCGCGGGTTTTGAGTCCCGTTTTGGAATCGGTAACCTTGCTCCAGTGGTTGCGATTCGCATTTCGGGCAGGTGGACACGTGAGAACGCGGCTGAAAACGCTGGCGCAGGACCATCTGCAGCAGGCCTTCTACATCCTGCAGGGGGACGAGGCCTTCGCGGACGTGCGACGGCTCATCGCCAGGACTCTGGACGTCATGGAGCGCGAGCCGGAGCGGGACATGACGCCGGAGGATGCATCCGCGAAGGTGCTGCGCTTTCGCCCGGCGGAACGGCCGGCGAGCCTGCCGCCCGGCGCGATCGCGACGAGGCGGCGCCGGACCGGCGCGGCGGACAGCTGAATCGGGCGGCGAGGCCCGGGGTCAGATGCCCCAGTACGGGGTGGCGTTGTAGTAGCGGTGGACGTGCTCCTCCCAGTCGCGATCGAATGACGGATCGCGACCTTCGCCGCTCCGCTTCGGCGCATCGCGCAACTGGTCGTCGGTGAGGTTCACCTCGTAGGCGTCCAGCGCCGGGTTGAAGTTGAGGGCCGCCCACGGGACGGTGTGGTAATCTTCGCCTAGCCCGAGGAAGCCGCCGAAGCTCATCACCGCGTAGGCAACCTTGCCGCTCGTCTTGTCGATCATCAGGCGCTCGACGGTGCCGATCTTCTCGCCGTTGGAGCGTCGTACCGGCGTGCCCTCGACCCGGTCGCTGGCGATCAGCGCGTGGGAGGAGTGAGGCTGTCCGGGGGCTGCGGTGTTGCCGGCCAGATTGTCCGTCGCCATGGTCAACCTCCATCCCTTGTCCGTGGTCTGCGATGAACGTCACGCCGATGTGACGGTTCCTTGCCGGACTAGGTTCGGCTGTCCCGGAACTGGCCTCCCGGCCCCGAGTTGAGCGGCGACAAAGGGAGACGACATGGCTGTCCGGCTGAAGCCGCTGAGCGAGCAGGTGATCGTGATTACGGGCGCGTCGAGCGGCATCGGGCTCGCGACGGCGCATCTCGCCGCGTCGCGTGGGGCAATGCTCGTGCTTGCGTCCCGCAACGGCGACGCCCTGGAGGCGCTCGTGGCGGAGATCCGGCGCGGCGGCGGCGAGGCGATCGCGGTCGTGGCGGACGTCGCCCGGCGCGAGGACCTGGAGCGCGTCGCCGCCCAGGCCCACGATGAGTTCGGCGGGTTCGACACCTGGGTCAACAATGCCGGCGTGTCGGTCTACGGCACGGTCGAGGAGATTCCGCTCGCCGACCATCGCCGCGTGTTCGACGTGGATTACTGGGGCGGGGTGCAGGGCTCG
>CAXUKK010000213.1:264-5772 GCA_964251455.1 uncultured Enterovirga sp. | reverse complement strand
ATGCATTCGGGCTGCGGCCGACGAGTCACGCGCTTCTGTGGGGCCTCAGCGGCCTCCTCTACGGCGTCGGTGGTTCAGTGGCCCTCACGAACCCGCTCATGGCATCAATCGTCTTCTCGGCATTCCTTGGTGTCATGCTGCTCATATCCGGTGGGGCGCGGATCGCGGCCGGCATCGCGGCCAGACCGGCGGCCGGCTCGGGCTGGGTCGTCGCAGGCGGGATCGTCACCTGCATGACGGCTGCTCTTGTGATCCTTGCCTGGCCCGGCGTTAGCCTGATGTTGCTCGGAGCGGTTCTGGCTGTAGACCTGATGATCCAGGGCTGGACCTTTCTCGCATTCGGGCTCGCGCTGCGAACCCGCGCCTGATCGCCGAGCGTGCCCGCTCCGACGGGCAGGCACCCTCAGCGCCCGCATTGCGCTAGGCGGGTCTGGACATGTTCCTTCGTGTCCGCCGCCCGTCTGCTACCCGCCAGCGGTTGTGGCAGCTATCGGCCCGGGGCGATGGTCCCGGATCACGACTGATCCGAATGTCCGGCGCGCACGGGCCGGCTGCGCGTCGGCCTCAAGGGCGCATCGTCGCGAACTCAGTCACGAAGCGCGCCAATCAGAGTTCCGTAAAGTTGTCCTTGGCGTGAGATAATAGGTTTCCCGCAGTAAGTTCTCTGCTGCACGGCACAAGGGTGTTTCCATGAGATCCTCGGATCTACGAAGCTGGATGTGGTCTGAAGCCGTCGAGATGCTGGCGCGCGCCGAGCGGATGCATCGAGAGGCCTTCCAGCCGCGCAACCCGCAAGTCCAGATCCCATGCTGGGAGCCGCCGGTGGATGTGCTCGAGACCCAGCGCGAGGTGATCGTATTTACAGCGCTGCCAGGTGTCGACCCGGCGGACGTGACCGCCGTCATAGAAGAGGGGACGCTCCTCATCGGCGGTGAGCGCACGCTGCCGCCGCAACTCGGCACGGCCGTCATCCACCGGCTTGAGCTTCCGCAAGGGTGCTTCGTTCGCCGTGTCGACATCCCGCCAGGGCGCTACGAGGACGTCCGCCGCTCTTCGGCGAATGGCTGCCTGATCGTAACCCTTCGCAAGCAAGATCTGGGAGGGTGACGCCATGTTCGACCGAAACCCAATTCTCCTGAGCGCCGAGTTCGGATCAACGGGCAGCACCAGCGCCGAACCCCCAAGTGACACCCTCATCATCGTGCCGGTGCGCAACCTCGTCATTTTTCCGGGTGTCATCCTGCCCGTCACGGCAGGAAGCCCCCAGGCGATCGCAGCCGCGCAGGAGGCAATGCGCCACGGTCGTCACCTCGGCTTCGTCATGCAGCGCGATCCGGCCCAAGAACGTCCTGCGGCCATAGACCTGCACCGGACAGGAACCGTTGCCAACGTCCTGCGCTACCTGACAGCCCCTGATGGAACGAGCCACATCATCGCCCAAGGGGAAAAGCGCTTCCGCGTCGTCGAGTTCATCCGCGAACAGCCTTTCGTCCTGGCCCGGGTGATCCGGCTGGAGGAGGAACTCACGCAGACGTCGGACATCGAGGCGCGCTTCCTTCACCTGCAGCGTCAGGCACTCGAGGCGCTGGAACTTCTGCCCCAGGCTCCTCAAGAGCTGGTCGGGGCCGTGCAGGCAGCCACTACGCCATCCGCGCTCTCGGACTTGGTCGCCGCTTACCTCGACGTCACACCCGACGAGAAGCAGGAACTGCTCGAGACGATCGACTTGACGGCTCGGATGAACAAGATCTCCGGGCTGCTGGCTCGGCGCATCGAGATCCTGAAGCTGTCCCAGGAGATCGGACAGCAGACGAGGGCAGCGCTGGACGGCCGCCAACGCGAGGTCCTCCTGCGCGAACAGCTCGCCGCGATCCAGCGTCAGCTTGGCGATGGCGACGAAGGCAAAGCACAGGAACTAGCCGATCTGAATGCCGCGATCGCGAAGGCCAGCATGCCGGACGAGGTCGAGCAGGCAGCCCGGAAGGAAGCCCGGCGGCTGGAGCGGATGCCTGAGGCTGCGGCCGAGTACGGGATGGTCCGCACGTACCTCGACTGGCTGACCGACCTGCCTTGGGCACTTCCTCCGGAGAAAGCGATCGACATCGCGGCCGCGCGCCAGACTCTCGATGCGGACCATTTCGGGCTGGAGAAGATCAAGAGCCGGATCGTCGAATTCCTGGCGGTCCGAAAGCTCGCGCCTAACGGCAAGGCGCCGATCCTCTGCTTCGTCGGTCCGCCCGGCGTGGGCAAGACGTCGCTCGGGCAATCCATTGCCCGTGCCATGCTTCGCAAATTCGTGCGCGTCAGCCTCGGCGGCGTGCATGACGAAGCTGAGATCCGCGGCCACCGTCGGACATATATTGGCGCGCTCCCGGGCAACATCATCCAGGGGATCCGAAAGGCCGGTACGCGCGACTGCGTGATGATGTTGGACGAGATCGACAAGATGGGGTCCGGCATACAAGGCGACCCGTCCGCCGCGATGCTGGAGGTTCTGGATCCGGAGCAGAACGGCACGTTCCGGGACAACTACCTCGGAGTGCCGTTCGACCTGTCGCGCGTCGTCTTCATCGCGACCGCCAACATGCTCGACACCATCCCCGGGCCCTTGCGTGATCGCATGGAGATCATCAGCCTCGCCGGCTACACGGAAGGCGAGAAGCTGCAGATCGCCACACGCTACCTTGTCGAGCGGCAACTCGAGGCAAACGGATTAAAGCTCGGGCAGGTGACGCTCGGGGATGACGTACTGCTGGCGACCATCCGGTCGTACACGCGGGAGGCCGGGGTGCGTGGGCTCGAGCGCGAGATCGGCCGGGTGTTCCGGCATGCTGCCGTACGCATCGCCGAGGGAAGTGCAACGTCCGTCGTCATCAGGACGGAGGATCTGCCGGCCATTCTAGGCGGCGTGCGCTTCGAGAGCGAGGTCGCGATGCGGACAAGCGTGCCCGGCGTGGCGACCGGCCTCGCCTGGACTCCTGTGGGTGGCGACATCCTGTTCATCGAGGCAAGCGGTTCACCGGGTAAAGGCGCCTTCACCCTCACCGGTCAACTCGGCGACGTGATGCGGGAAAGCGCTCAGGCCGCTATGAGCCTGGTCAAGAACCGCGCCGCATCGCTCGGCATCGACCCATCCCACTTTGCCACGACGGATATTCACATTCACATCCCGGCCGGCGCAATCCCGAAGGATGGGCCGAGCGCGGGGGTCGCCCTGTTCATGGCGCTGGTCTCGCTTCTGACCGGCCGCACGATCCGCAGCGATACGGCAATGACCGGCGAGATCAGCCTTCGCGGGCTCGTCCTGCCCGTCGGCGGGATCAAGGAAAAGGTAGTTGCGGCGGCCGCGTCTGGCATAACCAGAGTGATGCTGCCCGCCCGCAACCGCCGCGATTACGAGGACATTCCTGCGGAAGTGCGCAGCCAGCTCGAGTTCGTGTGGCTCGAGCGGGCTGAGGAGGCCGTCGAGGCAGCCTTGCAGCCGGCGGCACGCCTTGCCGAGGGCGTCTCGGCTGCTGCTGAATGAGTCTGGAAGCGACATCATCCTGCTTCCACATTGTTGGCCGGATCTATCTATTTCCTGCGCTCGTCGTTAGAAAAATTCGAGTGCTTCAGCCGTGTGGGTGACATCGCATCAGCGAACCCAAGCACACATACCTCGAGCGTCGGAGGGTTGTACCTCGACGAAGCGGTGCGGCTGGCCGAACGTGGCCAAGAACCGCTTGGCTGCAGCGCTGCGCTGAGAAACCCGAGGAGGTTCACATGCAGCACGGCAGCACGCTGGTTCGGTTCGACGTCGAGTATCAGCCTGCCGGCTGGCGCGTGATCGACACGCGCAGCGGGCAGACCGCCTCCGTCGACGGCGTCGTCGCAGAGCAACTTGAGGAGGAAGAAGCTGGCGAGATCGCCGACCTGCTCAACACCCTCGAGTTCCTGAACCGCGGCGTGGCCACCCACTGTCATCCACTCAGCTCGTAGGAGCGGCGAAGCAGAGGTGCTCATGGCCAGTGTCACGTACGGTCATCCGCAAGGACGTGATTACGCGCGCCTGAGCGACAGAGCAGGAGAGCGTGCACGCGCTAGCATGCCGATCGTAAGTCCTACGGCAAGTGCGGACAATGCAGTTGCCAGGCCGAACAGGGCCGGGTACCCGAACCCATCCGCCAAGCGCCCCGAGACGAGCGAGCCCAGCAGGTAGACGACGAGTTGAGCACAGGCGAGGATCGTGAAGTCGGTGCCTGGCTGGTCCGACGATGTTACGGCCATGAACAGGCTGTAGAGCGCAACGATCTCCATGTAGCGGATGAGCGTCTGGAACGCCGCCGCTCCGAAGAGCGGCCATAGCCCGAACAAAGTTCCGAGCGCATGCAGCGTGAACAATAGAAAGCAGAGCGTCCGCATCCCGCCCAGAAGGCCGAGAACGCCGGCGAGCCCGATCCGGCCAACGAGCCAGGCAGCGAAGGCGGACCCGGCGAGCCCGGCTGTCGCAGCGGAGAGCCCGGAGATGTAGCCTATGACGTCGAGCGGCACTCCGGCATCGACCAAATGCGATCCCTCCATCGCTTTCACGAGGCCCTCACTCGCGCGGTAGATGAGCGCAATCCACAGAACCTGTCGCGCTTCCGGCCGCCTGAGGAACGCGCGGATAGAAGGACGCGCCGCGACGGTCCCGGCCGGGTCCTGCTCGCGCATCGCCAGCGCAGCTCCGAGGGGAAGGACGGAAATCGCCGCGATCGTCAGCAGCATGCCGGTCCAGCCCACGTGGTGATAGAGAACGAGCCCGAGGGTTCCGCCGATCACCACCCCTAACGCGATCGAGCCGCCCTGGATGGCGTTGCCGACCGGTCTGTCCCGTTCAGGCAGGTGCTTGGCCGCGTAACCGTCCGTGGCGATGTCCTGCGTGGAGATCAGCAGCGCGGCCACGAAGCCGATCGCCAGGATGCCCGTGACATCTGCGGGCCCGACCGTCGTCAGCGCGAGGATGCACGCGATGGTGCCGGCCTGCGTGATGAACACCCAGCTGGCGCGGTGCGCCCGGGCGACGGGACGGAAGCCGTCCACCCATGGCGCCCACAGGAATTTGAGCACGAGCGGAAGGAAGAGCAGGCTGAAATAGCCGATCGACGTGCGCGACGCCCCTGCCTCCCGCATGATCGGCGGGATCGCGGCCGCGAACAGATAGGACGGGATCGCTTGCGCGACATACAAGCCGGCGAGCACGCCAAAAAGCCGTCGCCGGCCACCGGACGGGCCTACGGAGGCCGTCATGCGGCGCCCCTGCCGGACTGGAGAAGCGCGGAGACGAGCCGTCGGGCCTCTGCCTCGTCGGCCGCCATGTGGATCGGAAAGGACCAGAGCCGACGAAACGCGACGGCCATCGCGTCAGTCGCGCCCGGCCGGACGATCGCGGCGCCTCGACAGCAGGCGTTCATGTGAGCACGGGTCCGCTTGAACCAGAGCGCCTGCGCTCGCTCGCCGTCACGGGAGAGCTTTCCGCCTCCACCAAAC
>CAXUKK010000213.1:0-254 GCA_964251455.1 uncultured Enterovirga sp. | reverse complement strand
CAGCGTCACGAGACCGAAAGGTCCCGCACGTTCTCCGAGGCGCTCCAACGCGAGGAGGTATTCGCGCTCGTCCTTGTCGGCATAGGGCGGCAGGAAGCGGAGGACCATGATGCCGTCCCGGCTCTCTTCCAGGCGCACCATCGCTCAGAACGTCCGCCGGAAGCCGGCCGACACGGTGCGGCCGAACCCGTAGACGGCGAGATTACGGACGGACGTTGCGGTCGGGTTCTGGTAGGCTACGTCGAACAGATTGT
>CAXUKK010000212.1:0-5774 GCA_964251455.1 uncultured Enterovirga sp. | reverse complement strand
ACCGCGGTTACGGGCTGCCGATCAGCGAGGTCGTGAGCGAGGGCAATGTCGGCCTCATGCAAGCCGTCAAGCGCTTCGACCCGGACAAAGGGTTCCGGCTTGCGACCTACGCCATGTGGTGGATCAAGGCCGCGATACAGGAATACATCCTGCGCTCATGGTCCCTCGTGAAGATGGGCACCACCGCAAACCAGAAGAAGCTGTTCTTCAACCTGCGCAAGGCGAAGAGCCAGATCTCCGCGCTCGACGAGGGCGATCTCCGGCCCGAGCACGTGCAGCAGATCGCGACCAAGCTCGGCGTCACCGAGCAGGACGTGATCGACATGAACCGCCGCCTCGGCGGTGACGTGTCGCTGAACGCTCCGCTCCGCGAAGAGGGCGAGGGCGAGTGGCAGGATTGGCTGCTGGACGAATCCGCGAGCCAGGAAACCGTTCTGGCCAACGCCCAGGAAGGCTCCAACCGCATCGCGGCGCTGCGCGAAGCGCTCGACGTCCTCAACCCTCGCGAGCGGCGCATCTTCGAGGCTCGGCGGCTGGCCGAAGATCCGATCACGCTGGAGGATCTCTCCGGCGAGTTCGGCGTCTCCCGTGAGCGCGTGCGCCAGATCGAGGTCCGCGCCTTCGAGAAGGTGCAGGACGCCGTGAAGAAGAACCTGGCCGCCCGCGAGGCGGCCCACCCTCAGCCGGCCCTAGCCGGCTGAGACGCGCCTGGAACTTGCCCGCAGGGCCGGCAAAAGTCTCCCTATTGCTGGGTCGGCTGGGCCCATTGGCGGAAGGCGTCGACGAAAACCCGCTCGCCTGACACGCCCTTGTCGAAGAGCAACGCGGCTTTTTGTCCCGACGCGAATCGGATGGGCAATTCCATCCAGTTGCGCCTGACCAGAAGCTCGGTGTTGCGGTCGACGTCTCCCTTCAGGTCGGAGAGCCCGATGAGGAACACGTTCTCCTTCACCGGAACGGGCAGCCCCGCGACCGATACGCCCCTGATCGTCTCCTCCGGTCGCATCATCGGCAGCGCCACGTCGCGCACAATGCGCGGCGCCGCGCCGTTGACGGACGTGTTGGCGAACGTCAGCTCGATCGTATGCGAGGCCGGAAGCGCGGCATCGAGGTTGCGCCGGATCACGATGTTGAGCGTCAGCCCGGCCGTGGGCAGTTCGACCGAGCCCCGGATAACGGTCTCGAGCGCCATGCCCTGTCCGGCATTGATGGCGTCCAGGCGCCACAGCGCCCGGCCCGTCGTTATGATCGGCTGCTGTGGATCGAGCTGGTTTTCTTCGAAGATCAGGGCCCGCTGTGCGACCGCGACGTCGCCCTGGCCTGCAGGCGGCAACGTCGTCTGCGCGTTGCTCGGAGCCGGTTGCGGGGATGGCGCGACCGCGGGCGGCGGTGTCACCGCTTGCCGCTGGGCGGGCCGGCTCGGTTGAGCGCCGGCTGGGGCTCCCCCGATGCGTTCGCCGAACTTGTTCTCGCTCGGCTGCGCCGGAGCGGCCGGTGCAACGCTCTGCGCAACCGGCTCGGGTGCGGGACGCGGCTGGTCGCGCCACAGCCAGGCCAGAACCGCGACCGGAACGGCCAGCAGCACGAGGACTAGCAGCAGCGCCATCGGACGCTGGCGCTTTCCGCCGCGCCGTATGGCGACCGGCTCGGGCCGCCTCTCGCCCCCAAGCTCGCTCGGCCTGGCGATCTCGGGCGCAATCGGGAGTTCGGGAGCCGGCTCGACGGGATCGTGCTGGTAATGAGCCTCGAGCTGCCCGATCGCATCCTCGAGCGAATGGCCTTCACGTTCGATCTCGGCGTCCGTGAGAGGCGGCGTCACGTTGCGGAGCTGCTCCGCAAGCGCCCGCCTCGCGCGGTCGTACACCCCTTGCCGCGTCGCCGCGGCCGCGTCGGGCAGCCCGTCGAGCAGCTTCGCCAGGAGGGAGTAATAATCCGCCATACAGGCTTTATGCCTCGAAGGGGTTCTGAACGAGGATCGTGTCGCGCCGTTCCGGCGACGTGGATAGCACCGTGACAGGCGCGCCGATCGATTCCTCGATGCGCCGCACGTACTTGACCGCCTCGGCCGGCAATTCCACCCACGAGCGGGCCCCCGCCGTCGATCCGCGCCAGCCTTCGACCTCCTCGTAGATCGGCTCGACCCGGGCCTGCGCGCCCTGGCTCGCCGGCAGATAATCGATCGTCTCGCCGTCGAGCCGATAGCCGGTGCAGACCTTCAGGGTCTCGAACCCATCCAACACGTCCAGCTTGGTGAGGGCGATGCCATCGATGCCGGAGGTTCGCACCGTCTGCCGCACGAGCACGGCATCGAACCAGCCGCAGCGGCGCTTGCGCCCGGTGACCGTGCCGAATTCGCGTCCGCGCGTGCCGAGCCGCTCGCCGATCTCGTCCTGGAGCTCGGTCGGGAACGGGCCGGACCCGACGCGGGTCGTGTAGGCCTTGGCGATCCCGAGAACGGTGCCGACGGCGCGTGGCCCCAGCCCGGACCCGGTCGCGGCCTGACCGGCGACCGTGTTCGACGACGTGACATACGGATAGGTGCCGTGATCGACGTCGAGCAGCGCGCCCTGCGCGCCCTCGAACAGGATGCGCTTGCCGGCCCGCCGCTCCTCGTCGAGCAGCCGCCACACCGTGTCCATGAACGGCAGGACCTTCGGGGCCACGGAGGCGAGTTCGTCGAAGATGTCCTGAGGCTTTATCTCCTCAAGGCCGAGGCCGCGGCGGATCGCGTTGTGGTGGACGAGGCAGCGGTCGATCTTGCCGGGCAGCGAGTCGAGATCGGCCAAGTCCATGACCCGGATGGCGCGGCGCCCGACCTTGTCCTCGTAAGCGGGCCCGATGCCGCGCTTCGTGGTGCCGATGGAGGATGCGCCCGCCGCCGCCTCGCGCAACGCGTCGAGATCGCGATGCAGCGACAGGATCAGCGTGGCATTATCGGCGATGCGCAGGTTCTCGCGCGTGACCTCGACACCCTGCGACGCGAGCGCTGCGATCTCCGTCATGAGCGCATGCGGATCGAGGACGACGCCGTTGCCGATGACGGCGAGCTTGCCCGGCCGCACCACGCCGGACGGCAGCAGCGACAGCTTGTAGACCTTGCCGTCTATGACGAGCGTATGGCCGGCATTGTGGCCGCCCTGAAAGCGGACCACCACGTCGGCCTGCTCGGAGAGCCAGTCGACGATCTTGCCCTTGCCCTCGTCGCCCCACTGGGCGCCGACCACGACTACGTTGGCCATGGGTTCCGCACATAAAAAACCCGGCTCACGGCCGGGACGATATCGGATTCAAGCGAGTGCCCTTGTCCCCGATCGTGCCCGGCGGGTCAAGGTTCCGGGTATGAGAGTGCGTCCGCCCCGTGAAATACTGTCACGGTGTCGCGCCGTGCAATCGCCACGAGAGCGACGCCGAGCGCCCGCGCACGCTCGATCGCGAACGACGTGGGAGCCGAGATCGCCACAATGAGACGGGCCCCGAGAGACGCCGCCTTCTCGACCATCTCGAAGGAGCAGCGGCTCGTGACGACCACGAAACCGGCCGCCGGATCGATGCCGTTGCGCAGGATCGCGCCGACGAGCTTGTCGAGCGCGTTGTGCCGGCCCACGTCTTCGCGGACGAGCATGATCGTGCCCTCGCGATCGGCAAACGCGGCCGCATGGGTCGCGCCGGTGGCTCGGCTGAGCACCTGCCGTTCGGGGAGTTCGCCGAGCGCTCGTGCGATCGCATCGATGCCGATCGGCCCGAAGGCCCCTCCCCCACCGACCGGCTTCGCCCGTTCCAGCGCGTCGATGTCCTCGATCCCGCACACCCCGCATCCGGTGCGGCCCGACATCGAGCGCCGGCGCGCCAGGAGGTTGTGCATCCGGTCCGGCGCGACCTCGATCGCCAGTTCGATGCCGCGCTCCTCGTGCGCGACGGTCACGCGGCGCACCTCGTCGGCTCGCTCGACGATGCCCTCGGTCAGGCTGAACCCGACGCCGAAATCCTCCAGATCCGCCGGGGTCAGCATCATCACGGCAAAGGGCACGCCGCCGAAGCTCACCTCCACGCCGGTCTCGATCGCGATCTCGCGGTCGCCGATCTCGGCAGCCGCACCGGACAATGGGATGACGAGTGTGCGGGCCCGGATGGTGCGGGGGGTTTCGTGTGGCATAGCCCGTTCTAGTCGCGGCGGGCCTGAGAAGATATCCGGCAACGATGGACGGTGACGGTGAGAGAGACAGATCGGCCTTACAGGCCGGCGTGACCCGCGCGGCTGCGCAGGCCGCCCTGCGACGAACGCTCGTCGAGGCCGGTATCGACTCGGCCGCGCTCGATGCCCGACTCCTGACGGGCGCGGCGCTGCGTGTCGCTTCGGCTTCGCTCCTGGCCTATCCGAACGCCCCGGTCGACGCAGACGAGGCGGCATGCCTGGCCGAATACACGCGCCGGCGCCTGGCCCGCGAGCCGGTCGCTCGGATCGTCGGCAAGGCCGAGTTCTGGGGGCTCCCGTTCCGTCTCTCGCCCGAGACGCTCGTTCCCCGGCCGGACACGGAGACCCTCGTCGAAGCCGCGCTCGAGATGAGCCCGGCAGGCGAGGTCCCGCTCAGGATCCTGGACCTAGGCACGGGCTCCGGGTGCATCCTGGTCGCGCTCCTGTCGGAATGGCGGGACGCCTTCGGCATCGGGCTCGATCGATCGCTCGACGCACTCGCGACCGCACGGGGCAACGCGCAGATGAACGGCGTTGGAGACCGCGCTGCCTTCGTCGCGTCGGACTGGGCAGCGGCCATCGCCGGGCGTTTCGGTCTGATCGTCTCGAACCCGCCCTACATCCGGGCCGGCGACATCGCCGCGCTGGAGCCCGAAGTGACGCGTTTCGATCCGCTCGCCGCACTCGATGGGGGCTGGGGCGGTCTCGACGCCTACCGGGCAATCCTCAGCCAGGCCGGTCGCGTTCTTGCTCCCGGCGGGCGCATCGTGCTCGAGCTCGGGCACGATCAGGCGGACGCCGTCGCCGACATCGCAGCCGGGCACGGCCTCGTGGTCATGGCCATCCGGAATGACCTTGCGGGGCACCGGCGCGCCATCACGCTTGCGGCCGCCCAGGGACTTGTTTCCGGTGGATAGCTGCCCAGATGAAGGGGGCAGGCGAAAAATGGCTTGTTGACCGGAACAGAAGCGGCTAATTTGCTGCCGGTTAACGAGAATGGTCCAGGCTTGATGCGACGTAGAGGCAGGCGGCCCACGATCGCTCGGGGACAATAAGGACTGCGTGTCAGCGAGGGCGCGGCGCAGTCGATTAATCCTACACTGACGGTCGGTCCGGCACGGAGGCTGGGACCAAGCTGAGGTGACGGATGGCGCAGGCCGGAAGCGCGGCTCGCGCAACAGCCTGCCGTGCAGGGCAACCAGCGAAGGTCTGAAAACATCGATGAGACCAGGACAGAACAGGCGGATGCGGGGGCGCACCCGCCCCAAGGGTCCGAACCCGCTGACCCGCTCCTACGAGTCGAACGGGCCGGATGTTAAGATCAGGGGCACGGCGCAACACGTGGCAGACAAGTACGCCCAGCTCGCGCGGGACGCGACCGCGAGCGGCGATCCTGTCGCGGCGGAGAACTACTTCCAGCATGCCGAGCATTACTATCGGCTGATCGCGGCCGCGCAGGAAACCTATCGGCAGCAATTCGGCACCCAGGGCCGTCCCTTCGACGAGGACGGCGAAGAGGGTGACGAGGAAGGCCCGAACGGCTTCCCCTACCCGCCCGGCGAGCGCGGCGCACAGGGTGGCG
>CAXUKK010000211.1:0-5780 GCA_964251455.1 uncultured Enterovirga sp. | reverse complement strand
TCCTTCATCACCGGCGCGATGCGCGCCAGGCGCTCCGGCGAAAAGCCTTGGTCCTCGGGTGGTGCCTCGCCGGCCAGGGCCGGTCCGGCCAGCATCGCCACGAGAACCGGAACGGCCTTGGCCGATCTGAACGTCGTCATCATCGTTTCCTCCGTCGTTTTTCGTTGTGACGGGAGGAAGCGTATTCAGGGCTGCGGCGCGGCGCTAGGCCGGATCAACGCAGCTGAGCCGTCAATGCGTCTCCGCCGCGAGCAGCTGCGAGATTGCCCGGGCGACCTCCGGCGTAACCGTCTTGCGGTACTTGCGGTGGACGATCTGGCCGTTGTGATAGACGTCCTGCTCCACATAGAGCCGATGCCCGTCCCAGCGCACGATGTTGTCCGACTCGATCGTCTCGACCACACCGAGATCGGCTCGGATCTGCTGGCCCGGATTGGCTGAACCCATGAACGATTCCTCCTGTTCGGCGGATCATGGCCCGGAGGACGATCCGCCGTCCATGCCCAGCCGAATTTGAGGGACGGGGTCTCACGACAGCCGAGTCCATTCGGCTCCCGGCGTACACCGACTCTGGCCCCCGCCCTCGTACGCCTCTACTCGCGCTTGCCCGGCATGATCTCGTTGATGATCTGCCGCGCCGTCTCTCCGATCACGTGGCCGGCCCGGCTGTCCTTCGTCATGGAGGAGAGGAACGCCTTCGCCTGTTTCAGCGTAACGTGCGGCGGCAGCGGCGCGACCTCCGGGTCGGTCTTCACCTCGAGGATCACGGGCCGGTCTGACGACAGGGCCTGGTCCCAGGCATCGCCGAGCTTCTCAGGATCGTCGACATAGATGCCCCTGAGCCCGATCAGGTCGGCGAAGCGGGCATAGGGCACGTTGGGGATGTCCTGGCTCGCATCGTAGCGCGGATTGCCGTCCATCACGCGCTGCTCCCAGGTGACCTCGTTCAGGTCCTCGTTGTTGAAGACGCAGACGACGAGGCGCGGATCGCGCCAGCGTTGCCAGTATTTCTGGACCGTGATCATCTCGGCGAGGTTGTTCATCTGCATGGCGCCATCGCCGACGAGCGCCACGACCGGCCGGCCCGGATGGGCGAATTTCGCGCCGATCGCGTAGGGCACCGCCGCTCCCATGGAGGCGAGACCGCCGGAGAGCGAGGCCATCTGTCCCTGCTTCGCCTTGTAGTCGCGCGCGAACCAGTTGGCGCAGGAGCCGGAATCGCTCGTGACGATCGCGTTCGCAGGCAGCCGCGGCGACATCTCCCAGACCACCCGTTGCGGGTTCACCGGATCGGCGGGCGTCATGGCGCGCGCTTCCAGGACGTCCCACCAGTCCCGGATGTTGCCTTCGATCTGCTCGCGCCAGGATCGATCCTCCTTGAGCGTCAGCAGCGGGATCAGGGCGCCAAGCGTCTCGGCCGCGCCGCCGTGCAGGTTCACCTCGCACGGGTAGCGCAACGACAGCATGCTCGGCTCGATGTCGATCTGCACCGCCCTCACCTGCCCGTCAGGGGGAAGGAACTCGGCCCAGGGAAAGCCCGTGCCCACCATCAAGAGCGTGTCGGCACCGCTCATCATGTCCGACGACGGTTTCGTGCCGAGCAGCCCGATGGCGCCGGTGACGAACGGCAGCTCGTCCGGCAGCGCTGTCTTGCCGAGCAGAGCCTTGGCGATGCCGGCGCCCAGCAACTCGGCGGCCTGCAGTACCTCGGCCGCCGCTCCGGCAGCCCCCGCCCCGATCAGGATCGCGACCTTCGATCCGGCATTGAGCACGGCGGCGGCCCGCGCCAGATCGCTCGCGTAGGGCACGACCATCGGCCGGGTATAGCCGACGCCAGTGCGGGTGAAGCCGTGGGCGACCGGTGGATCCTGGTAGGTCTCCTTCTGGATGTCCTTGGGCAGGATGATCGTCGCGACGCCGTTGCGGGCAATGGCGGTGCGGATGCCGCGATCGACGAGAAGACGCACCTGCGCCGGCGTGCTGGCCTCCTGCACGAACTCGGACACGTCCGCGAAGACGCGGTCGAGATTGAGCTCCTGCTGGTAGCTGCCGCCCCGGACGCTCGCTTCCGCCTGGCCGCAGATGGCGAGGACGGGCGCGTGGTCGAGCTTCGCGTCGTAGAGGCCGGTCAGGAGATGCGTCGCGCCCGGACCACCGGTGGCGAGGCAGACGCCGATCTCGCCCGTGAACTTCGCATGCGCGACCGCCATGAACGCCGCCATCTCCTCGTGCCGGACCTGGATGAACTCGATCCCGCCGTCACGCTGGAGCGCGCCGAGCACGCCGTTGATGCCGTCGCCGGAATACCCGTAGATTCGGGTGACGCCCCATTCCTTGAGCCGCCCGACGAAGAAGTCGCTGACCATCGCCATCCGCGTATCCCCTGGCCGCCGAAAGGCGACGCCGGGGCAACGCGGCTTTCCGTCGGGCGTTGCGGGATAATCACGGCAAACGGGCAACCATCGGCCAAACACGTTGTTTGTCCGCCGTCGAACGGAGCTTCCGTTGGGTCTTCCCTGCCCCCAGGACGGCGACAATCGCCGGCACGCCCGTATAAGACGGGTCAGAGATTCACGGAGCGAAGCATGAAACGAGCGTCAGGACGCGTGGCCCTCGCGGCCGCCATCACCGGATTTGCAGCGCTCGGGGCACCGTTCGCCTCCGCGCAGGTGGCCGGGTCGCGCAGCCAACCGTCGGCGACGCACGGCGGTCCCTACATCGCCTTTGGACCCGTTTGCGACCGTGCCGCACTTCGCGGCTGTCAGGCCGAAGCGCGCCATGCGATGACCACCTGCCACCCGTTCCCGGGACGCCTCGTCTGCGCGGACCGGATCCTGGCCGAGCAATCTACCTGCATGGCGGCGACCGGCTGCGACTGAATTGCGATCCTCAGCCGGCTGCAAGTCCTGCCGGCGCAGGTGCCGGCCGAAGCCGGGCGCTCTGGCTCCGGATCCTGCCGCTGTTGCACTTGGCACAATGTCTCGCCCGTACTCCCCACGGCTGACCTCGGAAATTTGCCGCAGCGCAGCAGCCTTCACACGTGGAGATACCGGTCCTTGACCGAGGCGTCCGCGCGCAGCTCCTGGCTCGTCCCTGTCCAGGCCACCCGGCCCTTCTCGACCACGACGTGGCGGTCCGCGAACGTGGCAAGCGCGTCGACGTTCTTGTCGACGACCAGGATCGACTCTCCGACCGACTTCAACCGGTTCAGCACGGCCCAGATTTCGAGCCGAATCAGCGGAGCGAGCCCCTCGGTCGCTTCGTCGAGGATCAGGAGCTTCGGGTTCGTCATCAGAGCGCGGCCGATCGCCAGCATTTGCTGCTCGCCCCCGGAAAGCTGCGAGCCGAGATTGCCGCGCCGCTCCTGCAGCCTCGGGAACAGGCTGTAGATCTCGCGCAGCGTCCACCGGCCCCGGCCGTCACGGGAGGCGGAGGTCGCGACGAGGTTCTCCTCGACCGTCAGGGTCGGGAAGACCTGGCGTCCCTCGGGCACGAGCCCGATCCCGGCCTGCGCGATCCGGTACGGCGGACGGCGGAGGATGTCGCGCCCGTCGAACGACACGGCGCCACCGGTCGGGCGGAGCAGCCCCATGATCGACCGGATCGTCGTCGTCTTGCCCATGCCGTTGCGGCCGATGAGCGTCACCACCTCGCCGGGCCCGACGGCGAGCGAGATGTCGAACAGGACCTTCGCCGGCCCGTAGCCCGCCTCGAGACGCTCGACCTTCAGCATGGCGCGCTCACGCGGCGACCTCTTCTTCGCCGAGATAGGCCGCACGCACCTGAGCGTCGGCCCGGATGGCCGCCGGCGCCCCGGTCGCAATCAGGCGGCCATAGACCAGCACCGAGACCCGATCCGCCAGCGAGAACACCGCCTCCATGTCGTGCTCGATCAGCAGGATGGAGATACCGCCCTTGAGGCTGCGCAGGATCTCGACGACCGCACGCGATTCGTCGTGGCTCGTCCCGGCGAGCGGCTCGTCGAGGATGAGGAGCTTCGGCCGGGTCGCGAGCGCGATCGCGAGCTCGAGCTGGCGCTTCTCGCCGTAGGACAGGAGGTTCGCCGGCACGTCCGCGCGGGCGCCGAGGCCGAAGCGGTCGAGGAGTTCGCGCGCCGGCTCGTTGAGGGCCGGATCGCGTCGGGCCGAGGCGAAGAACCGGAAGCTCGATCCCGAGCGCGCCTGCACGGCGACCGCGACGTTCTCCAGCGCCGTGAAGCCCGGCAGCACGGAGGTGATCTGGAACGAGCGCGCGAGCCCGCGCTTCACGCGCTCCGGCATCGTCATGCGGGTTATGTCGGCACCCTCGAACACGATCCGGCCGGTATCCGAGCGTGCCAAGCCCGAGATCTGGTGGACGAGCGTCGTCTTGCCGGCCCCGTTCGGGCCGATGATGGCGTGGAGCTCGCCGGGCTCGATCGCGAGGGAGACGTCGTCCGTGACGCGGAGCGCGCCGTAGTTCTTGCCGAGCGCGTCGAGCTGGAGGATCGGGCCGCTCACGTGCCGCGTCCCAAGCGGCCGACGAGCCCGCCGCGCAGGAACAGCACGGCGAGGATGAGCAGCGGGCCGAAGATGATGCGCCAATGCTCGGTGAAGTGGGACAGGACCTCCTCGATAAGCAGAAAAGCGGCGGCTCCGACGATTGCCCCATGCAGCGTGCCGAGCCCGCCGAGCACCGCCATGAAGATGAGGTCGCCCGAGCGCTGCCAGCTCATCACGGCCGGGCTCACGAACTCGCTCTGGTTGGCGAGCAGCACGCCCGCGACCCCGGCGAGCGCCCCACCGATCGCATAGGCGACGAGCCTGTAGCCGAACGGTTCGAACCCGATTGCCTCCATGCGGATTTCGTTCTCGCGCGCCCCTCGCAGAACGCGGCCGAAACGGGAGCCGACAATGCGGCGACAGGCGAGGTACGCACCGAACAGGAGGCAGAGCGCGACGTAGTAAAGCGCGGCGTCTCCTTTCAGAAGCGGACGACCGAACAGCGTGCTGCGTCCCGGCAGCGTCATGCCGTCATCGCCGCCATAGGCCGCGAGCGATGTCGCGAGAAAGAACAGCATCTGCCCGAAGGCGAGCGTGATCATGATGAAGTAGACGCCCTGCGTCCTCAGCGCGATCGTCCCACTGGCGAGCGCGAAGGCAACCGACGCCGAGACGGCGACGGCGAGCTGCACGGCAAGATCCTCGACGCCGTGGCTCGACAGCATCCCGACCGAATAGGCGCCGATGCCGAGAAAGGCCGCGTGGCCGAAGCTGATCAGGCCGCCGAACCCGATCAGAAGATCGAGCGACATCGCGGCGAGCCCCAGGATTACGACACGGGTCAGGAGCGAGATGATGAACCCCTCCGCGCCAAGCTTCGCGAGGAGGGGCACCAGCGCGAGGAGGCCGAAGAGCAGGACCGGCAGCCAAAGGGAGCGGAACGCCGGCAGCCGCCCTCCGCGCGGGGGCAGTGCGACAGGAACAGCTCTGGCTCCGCTCACCAAACGGCCTATCGCTTCACGGGGAAGAGGCCGGCGGGGCGCACGAACAGCACCGCGGCCATCAGGATGTAGATCAGCATCGGGGCGACGGCCCGCCCGGTCTGGCTCGCGGCCGCCGGGTCGAGAACGATCCGCAGGAGCGTCGGGGCGACGAGCCGGCCCAGCGTGTCGACCACACCGATGAGAAGCGCCGCGAGGAACGCGCCGCGAACCGACCCGATCCCGCCGATCACGATCACCACGAAGGCGAGGATGAGGACGTTGTCGCCCATGCCGGGTTCGACGGAGAGGATGGGCG
>CAXUKK010000210.1:0-5788 GCA_964251455.1 uncultured Enterovirga sp. | reverse complement strand
TGATCGGCAGCCTGACCCTTGACCAGCTTCGCGTCCTGGTGACCATCGCGGAACTCGGAAGCTTCTCGGCGGCAGGACGGCGGCTGCAGCGCGCTCAGTCGGCGATCAGCCAGACCGTGGCGAGCCTGGAGCGCGCGCAGGGCGTCACATTGTTCGACCGCTCTGGCCATCGACCGCGTCTGACGGAAGTCGGCCGTGCACTCGTTGGACAGGCCCATCTCGTGTTGGCGAGTGCCGGCCGCTTCGAGGTGGTCGCAGCCGCGACCCGCGAGGGGATTGAGCCTGAGCTCGCGGTCGCCATCGACCCGCTGGTGCCGACGGCTCCGCTGATCGAAAGTCTGCGAGCGCTCCGGGACGCCTTTCCGCATCTGTCGGTCAGCTTCTCGACGGAGGGCCTGCGCGGGGCCGAGCGGCGCCTACGCCGAGGCGAGGCCGCGCTGGCCTTCTGCCTCCTGCTCCCGGCGGTGCCCGAGGACATTGTCGCCCTGCAGCTGCTCGGGGCACGGCTCCTGCCCGTTGCCGCGCCGACCCACCCCCTGGCGCGCCTCGGCCGTACGGTGACCCGGGCGGAGATTGAGGAGCACGTCCAGCTCGTCCTGTCCGACCCGTCCGCTCCGGACGGACCGAACTACGGCATCATCGGGTCCAAGGTCTGGCGCTTCGTCGACCTCGGTCGCCGGCTGGACTTCCTCCTCGCCGGGTTGGGCTGGTGCCGGATGCCGGAGGACCTGGTCGCGCCGTTCCTGAGGGACGGCCGCTTGGTGACGATCCGGATCGACGAGGAGCCCGCCGAGGCCGGCACCCTGACCGTATACGCGGCGCACATGCGCAATCGCCCGCTCGGACGTGCGGGCAGATGGCTCCTGAACGACCTGCGAGACCGCGTGGAAACGTCTCTCTCCGCCAAAGGACCATGAGCCACGCGAGCCAATGGCTGCGGTCTTCGACAACAAGGCCGCGCTGCAGGCTCGCCGGAGCACGAGGCGACCCAGCTGAACGCCTGAGAGCGGCGGGACCCGGAGGTCCGCTTCCGAGCGTCAAGCCAGCTTCGGCTTCCCCACCCTTCCCGGACAGTTCGCCCAAGTCAGACGATGCGGCCCGCAATCACCCGCTCCGCGGCACGCGCCCTTCCAGCGGGTATTGCGGGTCGTTGTAGCCGGGCGTCGAGGGGTGCCCCGGCGCGACGAGGCGGTCCACCAGGGCTTCGTCGTCGGGCGTGAACCTGTAGGACAGCGCGCCGACGTAGTCCTGCCATTGCGCCTCCGTGCGCGGCCCGCCGATCGCGGCTGAGACGAAGCTGTTGTTCAGGACCCAGGCGAAGGCGAACTGGCCCGGCGTGATGCCGCGTGCCTCGGCATGGCGGGCGATCTCCTGAGCGATGTCCAGGGACTCGGTGCGCCACTCCGTCTCGATCATGCGCTTGTCCTGCCGGCCGGCGCGGGTGCCCTCCGGCGGCGGCTTCGCGGGATCGTACTTGCCGGTCAGCACGCCGCGCGCGAGCGGGCTGTAGGGCACGATTCCGAGGCCGTAATACCCGCAGGCCGGCAGGTGCTCGACCTCGGGCATGCGGTTCAGGGCGTTGTAATACGGCTGGCTGACGACCGGGCGATCGATCCCGAAGCCGTCCGCGAGGCGGCATATCTCGGCGACGCGCCAGCCGCGGTAGTTCGAGACGCCGAAATAGCGGATCTTGCCCGTCCGGACGAGGTCGGCGATCGCCCGCACGGTCTCGCCGAGCGGCGTGCCGTGGTCCTCCTTGTGGAGGTAGTAGATGTCGATCGCGTCCGTCCCGAGCCGGGCGAGGCTCGCCTCGCAGGCCGCGACGACGTGGCGGCGCGAGAGGCCGCGGTCGTTCGGGCCGGGCCCGACCGGGCTGGCGACCTTCGTGGCCAGCACCCAGCGCGACCGCTCCGCCGCAATCGCGCGCCCCACGATCTCCTCCGAGCGACCGTCCGTGTAGGCATCGGCCGTGTCGATGAAGTTCAAACCGGCATCCCCCGCCGCGGCGACAATGCGGGCCGCCGTCGCCTCGTCCGTCGGGCCGCCGAACATCATGGTGCCGAGGCACAGCGGCGAGACCTTCAGGCCCGAGCGGCCGAGGGGGCGGTAATCCACCGCTCAGCCCATCACGAAGGCATTGAACTTGTTGCCGTCGGGATCGCGGAAATAGCCGGCATAGAACCCGGTCCCGCGCTCGCCGGGCGCGCCCTCGTCGGTGCCGCCGGCTTCGAGCGCGACGCGGTGGATGCGGTCCACATGCGCACGGTCCTTCGCGGCGAGCGCGACCATGACGCCGTTGCCGACGGTCGCGGCCTTGCCGTCGAACGGCGTGGTCAGCCCGATCCCGGCGCCGCCGCCCGGCGCGCCCCAGGCGATGAACTGCTCGGTCTCCATCATCCGCCCGGCGCCGAGCTCGGCCGCGAGGGCATCGTAGAACTTCGCGCCGCGTTCGCGGTCGTTCGTACCGAGCGTGACATAGCCGATCATGGCCGTTCCTTCCTTGCTTATGCGAGCCGCGCGATGGCGAGCGCGAGACCCTGCGCCCGCGGCACGATCGAGTCGATCTCGAGGTATTCCTCGGGCGAATGCGCCCTGCCGCCGACAGGCCCGACCGCGCAGATCGTCGGGCAGCCGACCGCGGACGTGAAACCGGAATCGGCACAGCCGCCGGCGAACTCGCCCTCGACCTGGCGGCCGACGGCGCCCATCGCGCCCCGATACGCCTCGAACAGTTCGCGCGAGGCCGGGTCCTGCACCAGTGGCAGGAACTCGCCCTTGATCACGAGCGTCGCGCTCGTGCCGGGCACGCTGGCATTCCCCACGATCTCCTCGATGCGGGCGAGCGCGGCCGCGCGCTGCGGCGGTTCGACGTAGCGCAGGTCGATCCCGAGCTTGGCGGAGGGCGCGACCGTGTTCACGGACTGGCCGCCCGAGACCAGGCCGACATTGAGCGTGACCCCATGCTCGAGGTCGGTGATGTCCTTCAGCTGGATGATCTTGTAGGCGGCCTCGTTGATGGCGCTGACGCCCTCCTGGAAGTTGCCGCCGGAATGCGCGGCCTTGCCGGTGATCTCGCATTCCATGAACACGCCGCCCTTGCGGCCCGTGACGACGTTGCCCGACGGGCGGCCCGGCTCGGCGTTGAACACGGCGCGCGCCCCGCGGGCCGTCTCCTCGATGATCGGGCGGCAGGCCGGCGAGCCGATCTCCTCGTCGGACGTGATGAGCTGGACGAGGGGTGCGGGCGCGCCACCGAAGCGATGGTAGGCGGCGAGCACGAAGGCGTTCATGACGAGCCCGGCCTTCATGTCGGCGACGCCCGGCCCGTAGGCGCGGCCGTCCGCGACATGGAACGGCCGGCGGGCGGCCTCGCCCTTCGGGAACACCGTATCGCGATGCCCTAGGAGCACGATCGGCTTGTTGCCGCCGCCCGAGCCCGCGACCTCGGCCGTGATCGCGTCGCCGTAGGTCTCGCGCGGATGGACCGTCGTCCGGATGCCCTCGCGGGCGAAGAAGCGGCGGAAGCATTCGCCGACCGCGTCGACGCCCCCCTTGTCGTAGCTGCCGGAATCGACGTTCACGACCTCTTCGAGGAGGCCCAGCATCGCGCCCTCCTGGGCGGCGAGCCAGTCTAGGATCTGCCGCGGGGTGTCGGCCATGAGGGTCTCCGGAGACGGGTCAGACGGGCTTGTGCAGGCGCAGGATCTTGAAGAAGCCGCTCGGGAAGACCGGCACCAGCGGCATCGGCTCCAGGCCGCGCGAGCGCGCCCAGCCCTCGATGCGCGAGGCCTTGAAATCCGAGCTCCAGCCGATCTTGGAGCAGAGCGGCGCGACGACTTTCTCCACCGTCGCGAGCGGGCCGGCATCCTGGCCGAAATGGTTCACGAGGACGATCTCGCCGCCGGGCCGCAGCACGCGCGCCATGTCGTCGAGCGCGCCTTCGGGATCCGGCACGAGCGTGATCAGGAACTGCGCCGTGACGGCATCGAACGACCGGTCGCCGAAGGTGAGGTGGCAGGCATCCATCACCTCGAGGCTCTTCACGTGCCGCAGGCCGCGCCGCGCCACCTTCTCGCGCGCCCGCTGCAGCATGTCGGCGGACAGGTCGATCCCGTGCACCTCGGAGGTCGGCGCGTAATAGCCGAGCGAGAGGCCCGTCCCGACACCCACCTCGAGGATGCGCGGCCCGCAGGCCT
This sequence comes from uncultured Enterovirga sp., assembly GCA_964251455.1. Classification (GTDB taxonomy): domain Bacteria; phylum Pseudomonadota; class Alphaproteobacteria; order Rhizobiales; family Beijerinckiaceae; genus Enterovirga. Next base: position 1,592 of record CAXUKK010000210.1, on the reverse strand, counting down.
CGACCGCCCGCACGGCCGCACGGGCGGCGGGCTCGGTCAGCTTGTCGTAGACGATGTCGTAGACGGGCGCCCAGCGCTGATACGCCTTGCGCATCAGCGCGGTCGTCGGTTCTGCCCCCATGTCCTCCCGGTCCTTCTCAGGTCTACGCTGCGACTGCGACGCCGTCGGGCTGCTGCCGGGTGATCGTGCCGCCGCCGAGCACGCGCGCCCGCGCGCCGCCGTCCTCGTAGAACACGCAGGCCTGTCCGGGCGAGACCCCGTCCTCGGCGTCGACGAGGTCGACCGTGATGCCGTCCGCGAGCACCCGCAGGATTCCGGCGCGGGCCGGCCGTGTCGAGCGCACCTTCACGGCGACCGCCAGGCCCTCGGGCCCGATCGCGGCGAGCGGCGCGTCGCCGAGCCAGTTCACGTCCCGCAGCCGGATCGAGCGCGTCGCCAGCGCCTCGCGCGGGCCGACGAGGACGCGGGCCCGGGCCGGGTCGAGCCGTACGACGTAGAGCGGGTCCGCATCCGCGATCCCGAGCCCGCGGCGCTGGCCGACGGTGAAGTTCGCGATGCCGCGGTGACGTCCGAGCACGCGCCCGTCGAGATGGACGATCTCGCCCTCGCGCGCGGCGTCGGGCCGGAGCTTCTCCAGCACGTCGCCGTAGCGGCCCTGCGGCACGAAGCAGATGTCCTGGCTGTCGGGCTTGTCCGCGACGGCGAGCCCCAGCTCGCGGGCGAGCCGGCGCGTCTCCTCCTTCGGCATGTCGCCGAGCGGGAAGCGCAGCATCGCAAGCTGCTCGGGCGTGGTCGCGTAGAGGAAGTAGCTCTGGTCGCGGTTGGGGTCGGCGGCACGGACCAACCTCCTGGCGCCGCCCTCCCCGGCCCGGCTCGCGACGTAATGGCCTGTCGCCAGCGCGGCGGCGCCGAGATCGCGGGCGGTGTCGAGCAGGTCGCGGAACTTCACGGTGCGGTTGCACTCGACGCACGGAATCGGCGTCTCGCCCGCGACGTAGCTGTCGGCGAAGCGATCGATCACGGCGCGGCGGAAGCGCTCCTCGTAGTCGAGCACGTAATGCGGAATGCCGATCGTCTCGGCGGCCCGGGTCGCGTCGCGGATGTCGGCTCCGGCGCAGCAGGCGCCCTTCCGGCCCGTCGCGGCACCGTGGTCGTAGAGCTGCAGCGTGACGCCGAGGACATCGTAGCCCTGGCGCTTCAGCAACCCGGCGACGACCGACGAATCCACGCCGCCGGACATCGCGACGACGACGCGCGTATCCGCGGGAGAGCCCGGCAGGTCGAGGGAGTTCAGCATGTCGAAGACGGTTTCAGGGAGAGCCATGATTATAGGTGCGCCCAGCCAGGGCGGCAAATGTTGCCGCCCACGTGGCCTCTTCCTGCCGAGACCGTGGCGCGACCTGCGGGATCGTCAAGCAAAAGCGCTGCAATTGCGGACGCTTAGCACATCCGTCGCTCTGGCCCGCCGCTTGCGCCGGGCCGGTCCGGAACAGAACCATGGCACGCGTCGAAAACCTCCAACCCTACGCAGTGCGGACCCGTCCGGCCGCCCAGACCCGCGAAGCCGACCTCCGGGCGGGCGAAGGCCGGC
>CAXUKK010000209.1:0-5797 GCA_964251455.1 uncultured Enterovirga sp. | reverse complement strand
CCCGGCGGAGGAGGCCGAACTCCTCGAACTGATCCGCCTGACGATGGTGACCGGGGTCGGGCCCCGGACTTCGCGGGCCCTGCTCGAACACTTCGGGTCGGCGGCCCGGGTGATGGCTGCCACCGAGTCGATGCTCCGCGACGTCAAGGGCGTCAGCTCCAAACTCGCCACCCGGATCGCCCAGGCGCATCGCGAGCTCGACGCCGAGGCGGAGCTGGCCCTGTGCCGGTCGCTCGGCGTCCGGGCGATCATCTCGCCCTGCGCGGCGGGAAGCCTGCAGAAGCACGTCGCGCCCGGAGACTTCGTCGTCTCCGACCAGTTCGTCGACCGGACGCACAAGCGGGAGAGCTCATTCTTCGGCCGGGGCTGTGTCGCGCATGTCTCGCTCGCTCACCCCGTCGGTCCTCGTCTCCAGGAGCGGATCGCTGAAGCAGCTGCGTCGGAGGGGATCGCCGTCGCACGTGGCGGGACGTATGTCTGCATGGAAGGCCCGCAATTCTCCAGCCTGGCGGAATCGCTCTCCTACAAGGCGGCCGGCTACGACGTGATCGGCATGACGAACATGCCCGAGGCGAAGCTCGCCCGCGAAGCGGAGATCACCTACGCGACGATCGCCATGGTGACCGACTTCGATTGCTGGCACCCCGAGCATCATGCTGTCGAGGTGTCCGATATCATCGCCGTTGCCCGCGCGAACGCAGGCAACGCGGCTCGCCTGGTCGCCCGCTTGGCGCGCGACTTCCCGGCAGAACACGAGCCCTGCCCGGCAAAGTCGGACCGGGCGCTCGACTTCGCCATCATGACCGCACCGGATGCTCGCGATCCGGCGCTCCTGGCGAAGCTCGACGCCGTTGCCGGGCGGGTGCTCGCGGCCTGACCTGCCGCTCTGCGAGGCCGATATCATCTTGAGTGACCGAATTTCGCGGTTCGTCCAGGACGGTGCGTCGGCCTTAGGTTGACGCGGGGCACGACTTTGGCATCGGTAGCGCCGCCATGCATCAAACCTTCTCCCGCGACCTCCGCGACGCCATCCGGTCCATCCCGGATTATCCGAAGCCCGGCATCATGTTCCGGGACATCACGACGCTGCTCGGCGACGCGCAGTCCTTCCGACGCGCTGTCGACGAACTCGTGCATCCCTATGCCGGCAGCAAGGCCGACAAGGTCGCCGGCATCGAGGCTCGGGGTTTCATACTGGGCGGCGCGATTGCCCACCAGCTGTCCGCGGGTTTTGTACCGATCCGCAAGAAGGGGAAACTGCCGCACAAGACGGTCCGGGTTTCCTACCTGCTCGAATACGGCGAGGATGAGATCGAGATGCACGCCGACGCCCTGGTGAAAGGCGAGCGCGTGATCCTCGTCGACGACCTCATCGCGACGGGCGGCACCGCGCTGGCCGCCGTGAAGCTCCTGCGGCAGATCGGTGCCGACGTGATTGCGGCCTGCTTCGTCATCGACCTGCCCGAGATCGGTGGATCGCAGAAGCTGCGCGAAGCCGGGGTCGAGGTGCGCAGCCTCATGAGCTTCGAGGGCCATTGAGGCGCGGGTGACGCAAGGCGGCTACCGGCATTTATGCTGGGGGCCGCTGAGGGACGATCCGATGTTCGATGAACGCCTCACGCTTACGGTTCCTGCGCATCTGGCGCCCGCCCTTGCGACTGCCGAAGTGGATGCCCGCCTCGACGCATTCTTCAGGAACGTCGAAGCGTCGCGATCCGATGAAGCGGCTTGAGGTCATTCTCAATTCCATAGCCGTCAACGACCTGTTCGAAATTGGCTCGCGCATCTGACTTCGAAGCATGTCGTCGTGCTTAGGATCGCCCATCGCGGTCGCCACCTCGAAACGCTGCAGCTGAACTGACATCGCATGAACATCAACGGCCGTCCCCACCGCACGATCTGGCTCGCCGCAGACGGCGTCACGGTCGAGGTGATCGACCAGACCCGCCTTCCGCATGAGATCGTCACCAAGGCGCTGACGAACCTTGCCGATGCGGCGGATGCGATCCGGAGCATGGTCGTGCGTGGCGCCCCGCTTATCGGCGTGACGGCAGCCTACGGGCTCGCGCTCGCGATGCGGGAGGATGCGTCGGATGACGGCATCGCCCATGCCGTCGCGACCCTCGCGGCCACGCGGCCGACCGCCGTCAACCTGCGCTGGGCGCTCGACCGAATGGCGGCCGCGTTGACCCGCCCCGCCGTGAACGACCGCGTCGCCGCGGCTTACCGGCTCGCGGCCGAGATGGCGGACGAGGATGTCGCGACCTGCCGGGCGATCGGCGAGCATGGCGCGGCCCTGATCCACGAAGCCCACGAGCGCACCGGGCGTACGGTCAACGTCCTGACCCATTGCAACGCCGGCTGGCTCGCCACGGTGGATTGGGGAACGGCGCTCGCGCCGATCTACGTCGCGCACGATGCAGGCGTGCCGGTCCATGTCTGGGTCGACGAGACCCGCCCGCGCAACCAGGGCGCAGCGCTCACGGCCTTCGAACTCGGCCAGCACGGCGTGTTGCACACGATCCTGGCCGACAATGCCGGCGGCCACATGATGCAGCACGGCCATGTCGACCTCTGCATCGTGGGATCGGACCGGACGACCGCCTCGGGCGACGTCGCGAACAAGATCGGCACCTACCTGAAGGCGCTCGCGGCGCATGACAACGACGTGCCGTTCTACGCCGCCCTCCCCGCCTCGACGATCGACTGGAGCCTCGACGACGGGGTCGCCGAGATCCCGATCGAGGAGCGGAGTGCGCGCGAGGTGACGCACATGACTGGGCGTGCCGAGACCGGCGAGATCGTGACCGTCGAGATCGCCTCGCCCGGTTCTCCGGCCGCGAACCCGGCCTTCGACGTGACCCCGGCCAGGCTCGTGACGGGGATCATCACGGAGCGGGGCATCGCGCCCGCGAACCGCGAGGGGCTGGCAGGCCTGTTTCCCGATCAGGCGGCGCGCGGCGCATGATCGGGATGGAGAAGGCACGCGATCTCGCAGGCCCGGCGTCGGCCATTCGGGATTGGATCATCTCGGAAGGCCTGGAAGGAACGAGCCTTACTGCCCTGCTCGACGGCTTTGCCCAACGCGTGACCGGCGCCGGGCTGCCTCTCTCCCGGGCCTATCTCGCGACCCCTGCCATCCACCCCGAGATCAGGGCCGTGAACCTCACCTGGCGCGCCGCGACCGGCGTGATCCGCGAGGGGGTGGAGCATGGGCGGTTCCCGGACGCGTTCGACACGAGCCCGATCGCGTCCATGCTCGCCATGAACGTGGCGCGTCGGCGCTGGCGGCTGGATCAGGCCGAGAACCGCAATGGGTTCCCGCTACTGGAAGAGCTTCACGCGGAGGGCGACACGGAATACGCCGCCCACATCGTCAGGTTCGGCAGCAGTGCTACGACTGCGCTGCTCGGCGTTGCCCTGACGGTCTGCACGGACCAGCCGCAAGGGTTCGCGCCTGAAGAACTCGCATTTCTCAACGAACTCGTGCCGCCATTCGCCCTGGCGGTCTACCGCATGGCCCTCTTCGACATCACGACAGGCATTCTGGACGCCTATGTCGGGCACGATGCCGGGCGACGAATTCTGAACGGCCAGATCCGGCGTGGCCATGGCGACCGGTTGTCGGCCGCGATCTTGATTGCCGACCTGCGCGGGTTCACGGCAGCATCGGAGAGCAGCGGCGAAGAGCTGATCGCCCGGTTGGGCGAGCATCTGGCCGCCATCGTCGAACCGATCGAAGCGGCCGGGGGCGAGGTGCTCAAATTTCTCGGAGACGGATTGCTGGCCGCTTTTGCGATCACGGACGAGCTAGGACCCGATCCGGCCTGCCGTGCCGCGGTTTCCGCGGCGACGGGGGCGATCGCCCTGAACGATGCCGTGAATGCCGCGCATGGCAGCGGCAGCCTCCCGCTCGACATCGCGCTTCACCGGGGTGAGGTCTTCTACGGCAATGTCGGCGGAGGCAGTCGCCTGGATTTCACCGTGATCGGCCCCGCCGTGAACGAGGCGAGCCGGATCGAGGCGCTCTGCGGCGTGCTCGATCGCTCGCTGCTCATGTCCGCCGATTTCGCCCGGTGCTCCGGGGTGCCGACGGTGGGACTCGGGATGCACCGGCTTCGCGGTGTCAGCGAACCGCGTGAGATCTTCGGCCTGGCCGGCTAACGCGCCGCGCCGGACCGGCCGATGAACCCGCTGCCGTCGAAGGCGAAGACCTTCTCCCCGTGCTGGTTCCAGCCGGCATTCCGGCTGAACGAGAGACCCCAGCCGGGCCGGGAAGCGGACACGCGCTTGTCCGAGATCGTCGTCGTGAAGCGGATCGTGTCGCCGGCATAGACCGGCTTCAGCCAGCGCAGGTTCTTGAAGCCGGGCGACGAACCGAAGCGCGGAGGCTCGCGCCCGGCTGTCCTGGCGCTGTCGACGGCAGCCTGCCTCGCCTGCACCAGAAGGCGCATCCAGATCGCCGCCGTCTGCCAGCCCGAAGCCGCGAGCCGGCCGAAATGGCTGTTCCGTGCCGCCTCGTCGCTCATGTGGAAGGGCTGCGGGTCGAAAGACGTCGCGAACGCGATGATCTCGTCAGCCGTGAAGGTGTGGTCGCCAAGGAGGTCGGTCGCACCGATCTCGATCTCGTCGAAGCTGCGCGCGAGCTGCGAGACGCTGTTCTGCGCAGAGATCGGCTCGCCGGGCTCTCTCCCGACCGTGTCAGCAGCAGCAGCCGGCGGGCGTGGCGGAGACCCCGCCGGGGCTTCGCCCGGCTCACGCCGCCCGAACATGATCGGGTTCGTCTGAGCCATCAAGACATCGCCAGAAGCGTTCAGCGTCTCGAACCGGAATTGCACGATGCCCATCTCGGGCCGGCCTCGCGATGCCTTCGCGTCAAGGATCGTCTGACGGATCGTCAGCACATCGCCCGGCAGGACCGGCTTCAACCACTGGACCTCGTCGATGCCGGGGCTGCCCATGCCGGCCGAGCGCAAGAGCCAGGAATCGCAGAGCATGCGCATCTGCATGCCGAGCGTGTGCCAGCCGGACGCGATCAGCCTGCCGACGAAGGTGTCGCGCGCGCTCTCCTCGCCGAGATGAAAGGGCTGGGCGTCGTACTCGCGCGCGAAGGCGACGATCTCGTCGGCCGAGACGTGCATTCCGCCATAGGTCGTGACGCTGCCCGGAGCGAGGTCCTCGAAGTAGATCTCCGGCATCCCGAGGACCCGATCAGGTGTTGAAGCGGAAATGCAGCACGTCGCCGTCTGCGACGAGGTATTCCTTACCCTCGAGCCGGAGCTTGCCGGAATCGCGCGCGCCGGCCTCGCCCTTCAGCGACACGTAATCCGGATAGGCGATCGTCTCGGCCCGGATGAAGCCCTTCTCGAAGTCGGTGTGGATGACGCCGGCGGCCGCGGGGGCACGTGTGCCCAGCGTGATGGTCCAGGCGCGGGCCTCCTTTGGGCCGACCGTGAAGTAGGTGAGGAGCCCGAGAAGCTCGTAGCCGGCGCGGATGACGCGGTTCAGGCCCGGCTCATCCAGGCCCACGGCCTCGAGGTAATCGGCCTGCTCGCCCGCCGGCAGCACCGCGATCTCGCTCTCGATCTTGGCCGAGACCACGACGGCCTTCGCGCCCTCCTCCTTGGCCCGGCCGAAGACGCGGGCCGAGAAGTCGTTGCCATCCTGCGCGGAGCCCTCGTCGACGTTGCACACGTAGAGCACCGGCTTGGAGCTGAGCAGTCCGAGCGAGGCGAACAGCTTCTCCTCGTCGGCCTTGCGCTCGACGAGGCGGGCAGGACGGCCCTCCCGCAAGAGC
>CAXUKK010000208.1:0-5806 GCA_964251455.1 uncultured Enterovirga sp. | reverse complement strand
CACTGTGATAGCGACTCGCGCAGCCGTTTTCGAAGCGCCCGGGATCGATCGCGTAACCAGCCTGCGCACGATCCTCAGACTCGCCGGGCGCGACAATTCCAGAATGGTCGCTGCCACCATAGGCGGCCACCTTCAGGCCCTCTCCATAGAGGCTCCACGGCGCCCGGCGCTCGCCGACGCAACCGAAGCCGTGCGTGACGCGAGCCTCGGGTTCCTGACGTCGCTTCATGGACGGGGCGACGTCGTCACCGCACGCAGCCAGGTGCTGACCTCGGTCGACCGTCTTGAGGCCTGCCTGACCGCCTGAGCAGCGCTCCAACTCGGGCCATGTCCGAGTTGTTGGCAAGTTGTCCACAGCCCTAAGCTTGACTGGTCATCGACTCAGTTCCGGCGACTCAGTGAAGCTCGCGTCCCGCAGCAACAGGGGAAATACTGCGATGGCAAAGAAAGCGATGGCGGCTGCGGTCAAGAAAGAGGCGGCACCGGTAGCCAAACCAGCGGCGAAATCAAAAGCCGCGGCTCCAGCAAAGAAGACGGCAGTTGCACCGGCGCCGAGCGCTCCGGCAAAGAGCAAGCCGGCCGCGAAAAAGAAGTAGATCGGCACGCGACTGCCGGGGCTGGGGAATGCCAGTCCCGGCCTTCCAGTTCAGTGTCGTCGGACGAGCGACGACGCTATCGGCCGATTGGCCCTGCGATCCCCAAATGTCAGGCGTAGTGCGCCGCGTGCCGCTGGGGTTGTGCTGCCGCACCATTGCTCGACACCTCCGGCGGCCTTGGCTTCAGCAGTCGCCGATACTCCGCCTCCGGGAGGCCGTACGAGCCGCGCGAGGCCTGCTCGAGCTTGGAGCGATCCAGGATCCGGATGTTGCCGCGGCGGGCGCGGATCATGTGCTCGCCCTCGAGCACATGAAGCGACACGGTGATCCCGGGGCGACGGACACCGAGCATCAGCGACAGGAACTCGTGCGTGAGCGGGAGATCGTCGCCGTCGGTCCGATCGTGCGCCATGAGGAGCCAGCGCGCCAGCCGCGTCTCGACCGTGTGACGAGCATTGGCTCGGCTCGTCTCCGCGACCTGCGTGGTGAACACCTGCGAGTAGAGCAGAACGGCGCTCTTCAAAGCAGGGCTGTCCTCACACGCACGCCTGAAGTCTTCGGCGGTCATCCGGTAGGCTGAGCCCGAGCGCTGCACGAACACGCGAAAGGGCACCGAGTCACAGCCGAGGGCGAGCGACACGCCGGACATCCCCTCGCGGCCGATCATCGCGATCTCGGCCTGCTCGCGGTCGCCTGAATTCGCGACGACCGACAACAATCCACTTTCCACGAAATGAACATGCGAAATGGTAGTGAACGGCTCGACGATCGTCTGCTCGAGCTGGAGAGGCACGCTCTCCAGCAAGGGCATCAGCTCAATAATGTCGTGCGAGGGAAGTACGGAAAAGAGCTGGTTCCGCATCTGCGGTTGATTCATCGAGCGCCCCAAACCTGAATGCATGCTGAAGCGATACAGGGGCCGAGCACCCCTGACCTTCACCTTTGTTAGCGGGGGTACGGAAAGCGACTTTGGCCCCGCTCGTCGCGACGGCCGATCAGGGGCACCCTTGCGAGCCGACGCACAGCGTGGGACAGGGCGGCAGGAGACATGACATGCCCCTCGACACTGCGTCCGGCACCTTCGCCATCGCGCCCACGCCCTTCGATCCGGATGGCTCGATCGATCTTCAGTCCATCGATCGGCTGACCTCACATTACCGTGATGTCGGATGTCGCGGTGTGACTGTTCTGGGAATCATGGGTGAGGCGCCGAAGCTCGACGGACCCGAGGCAGTCGCCGTCGCCACGCGTTTCATCAAGGCCGCCGATGGGATGGAGGTCGTGGTCGGCGTCTCCGCTCCCGGCTTTGCGTCGATGCGCTCTCTGGCCCGCACGGTCATGGAGGCCGGGGCTGCCGGGGTGATGATCGCGCCTCCGCCGGCGCTCCGCACGGACGACCAGATCGTCACCTATTTCCGCCAGGCGGCCGAGGCGATCGGCCCTGACGTGCCCTGGGTTCTGCAGGATTATCCGCTCACGCTGAGCGTCGTGATGACGCCGGGGGTCATCCGCCGGATCTTCGCCGAAAACCCGTCTTGCCTGATGCTGAAGCATGAGGACTGGCCGGGGCTCGAGAAGATTTCGGCCTTGCGCGCATTCCAGGCGGACGGGTCGCTGCGGCCGATCTCCATCCTGACCGGAAACGGTGCGTTGTTCCTCGACTTCGAGATGGAGCGCGGGGCAGATGGCGCGATGACGGGATACGCGTTCCCCGAGATGCTGGTCGATGTGGTGCGCCTGCAGCAGGAAGGCCGGCGCGATGCCGCCCACGACCTCTTCGACGCCCACCTGCCGCTCGTTCGCTATGAGCAACAGCCCGGGATCGGTCTTGCGGTGCGCAAATACGTTCTCGCGCAGCGAGGTCTCCTGTCCTCCGACGCGCAACGAAAGCCTGGCGCTGCTCTCTCCGACAAGGCGAAGAGCGAGGTCCAGTACCTGCTGGCCCGCCTGGCCCGAGTCGACAAGCGAGCCGACATCTCCTCTGCCTCGCTCGCCCGAGCATCCTGAGCGAAGCCGGCACCGGCCACGTCTCGAACGAGCGGCAGCAACCCATCCCGAGGATGGCGGCTCCCTTGAAGGGTGGTCGGCCAGCCGCCTCCGCGCATATCGTAGGCCAGCAAGCCTCCATGCCCGGCATTAAGAGCTAATCGTTCACCTTGCATTCAAGTCGCCGGCCTGACGATCAGGATGAAGGCAGAATTGCCGAACGCTTTCGGGGCGACATCACGAATGATCGGCACGGCAGGGCATCGTCAGCGCGCTTCAGGCATCCGGGCTCGCTTCGCTGCTCGGGTCGCCGCAGCCGCCATGCTGGCGGTTCTTGGCGCGACAGCGGCCGGTGCGTCTGACCCCTCCTGCGGCGGCGAGCGCGCGACGTTGTCGAGGCCGGCTGCGCTGCGCTCCGTCGCCGACCAGCTTGGCGCAAACAGGCCCGTCCGGCTTCTTGCAATCGGCTCTTCCTCGACGGAAGGCGTCGGGGCGAGCGCGGCCACGAAGTCCTACCCGGCCCAGCTCGAGCGCGAGCTCAAGACGGCGTGGGTCGGCCGCAAGGTCGAGGTCGTCAACGCCGGCATCGGCGGCGAGACCGCGGGCGAAACCCTGGGCCGTCTCGAGCGGCTCATGGCGGAGCCCGGCAAGCCCGCTCTGGTGCTCTGGCAGGTGGGCACGAACGATGCCCTGAAGGGGGGTGACGAGGCGCCTTTCCGTTCCCTCCTGGAGCGCGGCATCGCGCTCGTGCGCTCCGCCGGCGCCGACCTCGTCATCGTCGACCAGCAGTTCTTCCCGAGGATCGCGGATCTTCGCCGCTACGAGCGCTACGTCGCCGTGGTCGCGGCGGTTGCCGGCGAGCACGGCGTCCCCGTGTTCTCGCGCTACCGGCTGATGAAGCTCTGGGCCGAGCGCGATCCGGACTTCCTCGCCCGGATGCTGTCCGAAGACGGCTTCCACATGGGAGACCTCGGCTATCACTGCCTGGCAGATGCGCTGGGCCGCAACGTGATCGAGAGCGTCGCGCGCACGGTGAAGACGCAGGGCGTCGTCGGCGAGCAGCGGATCGCTCCTGCAGCCGAACTCGCGCCGGTCCGCGGCTAACCGCTCGAGCGCTCCGGGCGCCCCGGCCGATCTTTCAACGCCGCCCTGCTTTCGGGGCCGGGACAAGCCTGCGGCCACATTCTAAGGAGGTGAGCCGCCGCAGGGAGACAGCATGACCGGCTACGAGTTCCTTCATTCACCCGGGCCGACTCATATTCCTGATCGGGTGCTGGCCGCGATGCACCGGCAGCCCCTCGATCTCGTCGACAGGCGGCTGAAGGAGATCGCGCATTCCTGCTTCGCCGATCTCGGCGATGTGTTTCGGACGAAGGGGCGGGTCTTCATCTACGCGGCGAACGGCCATGGCGGCTGGGAGGCGGCGCTCGCGAATATCTGCGTGCCCGGCGACGCCGTGCTGATCCCCGAGGTCGGGCATTTCTCGAACAGCTGGGCGGACCATGCCCGCGCGCTCGGGATCGAGGTCGTCTCGCTGGAAGGCGACTGGCGGCACGCCATCGATCCGGCCGATATCGAGGCGGCGCTCCGGCGCGACACCGAACGGCGGATTAAAGCGGTTTTGGCCGTCCAGATCGACACGGGAACGGCGGTTGCCAGCGATATCGCGGCGGTTCGTGCGGCCATCGACGCCGCCGGCCATCCGGCGCTCCTCGTCGCCGACACGATCGCGTCGCTCGCCGCCATGCCGTTCGAGATGGATGCATGGGGCGTCGACGTCGCCATCACGGCCTCGCAGAAGGCCCTGATGTGCCCGCCCGGCCTCACGATCCTCGCCGCGAACGACAAAGCGATCAGGGCGGCCGCCGCCCTGCCGCTGCGTCACCGCTACTGGGACTGGAAGGCTCGGATGGGGGAGGAGAATTACCGCTCGTTCTGCGGCACGATGCCGGAGCAGCTGATCTTCGGCCTGCGCGCGGCGCTCGACCTCATCAAGGAGGAGGGCCTGCCGGCGATCTTCGCGCGCCATCGGCGCCTTGCCGGCGCGGTTCACCGGGCTGTTGAAACTTGGGGGGAGGCGGGCGCGCTGTCCTTCAACGCGGCCGAACCTGACCAGCGCGCGGTCACCGTGACGGCAATCCGCACGGCCGAGGGGATCGATGCCGATCTCATCCGCAGACACGCGCGCGAAACGCTCGGCGTGTCAGTCGCGGGCGGGCTCGGCCTTCTCTCGGGACACGCCTTCCGGATCGGCCATCTCGGGGACCTGAACGAGCCCATGCTGCTCGGCTGTCTCGCCGCCCTCGAGGTTGCGTTCATCCAGCTCAAGGTGCCGCATGCGGCTGGCGGCGTCCGTGCGGCGGTGGAGTTTCTGGCGGAGAGCTCTTCGGGCTAAGCTCCGGACGCGATGGATCAGCCAGACCCAGCCCAGGTCGAACTCGTCCCGGAAGATCCGGACAGCCCCGACGCCCGTTGGTGCCGCGATCGCTACTTCGAAGAGCTCGCCGCGCGGTTCGAGGGTGGGTTCGACCCCGGCCGCGGCGGCGCTGCGGGTGATCGCGACATGGCACCCCCGGCCGGCCTGTTTCTCGTCGCGCGCCGGGCCGGGTCCCCTGTCGGCTGCGGCGGCCTCAAGCTGCATCCGGGCAATTGGGCCGAGGTCAAGCGCATGTGGGTCGCGCCGTCGGCGCGCGGCCTCGGTCTCGCCCGCCGGCTGCTCCACGGTCTCGAAACGCACGCGCGCGGCTCCAGGGCGAAGGTCCTCCGCCTCGATACCAATGGCGCGTTGAAAGAAGCCCAGACGTTCTACCGGCGCGAAGGCTTTGCAGAGATCCCCCGCTTCAACGACAATCCGTACGCCCACCACTGGTTCGCGAAGGCGCTGTAGGGGTTCCGACTTCCCCGGTTGACGGGCAGAAGCGCGGTCTCACCCCCGGGCCGCCTCCAGCACATCATCCAGGGTCCGCAGACCGGGGACGGGCGAGTTTACCAGCACGGCCATGTTCCCCGGCTTGTGCTGGTTCTTCCACATCAGCGTGTGCGCCTTCGGGATGTCCGCCCAGGCCATCACGTCGCTCATGCAGGGGTCCACGCGGCGGTCGATGACGAACTCGTTCGCGGCCGTGGCCTGTTTCAGATGTGCGAAATGCGAGCCCTGGATCCGCTTCTGCCGCATCCAGACGTAGCGGGCGTCGAAGGTGATGTTGAAGCCCGTCGTGCCGGCG
>CAXUKK010000207.1:1199-5833 GCA_964251455.1 uncultured Enterovirga sp. | reverse complement strand
CTCCTGACATGTCGTGGCGGCGACGAAGAACGGCAGCCGGGAACGCGGCGCCCTTGAGGTGGTTGCCGCCTCCTGACACGCCACGGTCCCCTGAGGAGATGGAATGGCCAGCAAGAGCAGGATCGTACTGGCCGGAGCGACGGGCAGTCTCGGCGAATGCATCGCGCGAGCACTCCGGCATCGCGGCGCCGAAGTCGTCGCTCTCGTACGGCCGGGTACGTCTGCCGAGAGACTTGTCGGGCTTCAGGCTAATGGCGTGCAGGTCGTCGAGGCCGATTTCACCTCGGCCGAGCAACTGGAGCGCGCCTGCTCGGGTGCAGCATGCGTCGTATCGGCGCTCAGCGGCCTTCGCGGGACGGTGATCGGCGTGCAGACGGCGCTGCTGCACGCCGCGGTCCGGGCGGGAGTGCCGCGCTTCATCCCGTCCGACTACTCGATCGACTTCAACGTCCTGCCGGCGGGTTCCAACCGCAACCTGGACTTAAGGCGGGAATTCGCCACGGCCGTCGATGCGGCCCCGATCCAAGCGACGTCGATCTTCAACGGCGCTTTCGCCGACATGCTGACGGGGCAAGCCCCCTTCATCCTGTTCGGGCTGAAGCGAGGCGTGGTCGTCGGCAGCGCCGACGTGCCGATGGATTTCACGACAATGGACGATGCAGCCGCGGTCACGGCCGAAGCGGCTCTCGATCCGACTGCGCCGCGTCGCATCCACGTTGCAGGCAGCCGCGTCACCGCGCGCCAGATCGCCGACATCGCGAGCCAGGTCAGGGGAGAGCGCTTCCGCCTCATGCGGGCCGGGAGCCTCGCTACACTAGCAGGCCTCATCAAGGTCGCGCGCTGGATCGCATCGCAACCCGACGCATTGTATCCGCCCTGGCAGGGCATGCAGTACATGCACAACATGTTCGCCGGCGCCGCCTCCGCCCTGCCGCTCGACAACAACCGCTATCCTGGAATCCGCTTCACCGGGGTCGGCGAGATCATCGCATCCGCGTGAGGGCGCGGCCGGTCAGGTCCATGCCGCCGCGACAAGCCGGCCGATCGCGGCGTGGGCTTCGTTGAGCCTGGCGGAATTCGCTTTCGACCCCGTCATGTAGCAGGCGATCAGAATTGGAACCCCGTTCGGCCGAACGGCCACGGCCACGTCGTTGGCCGTTCCGTTTTCGCTGGTGCCGGTCTTGTCTCCGACCTTCCAGGTCTTCGGCAATCCTGCCTTGAGGCGGCCATCGCCCGTCTTGCTCGCCCTCATCCAGCCGAGGAGCCGCTCGCGCGATTGAACCTGGAGCGTCTCCCCGACAGTCAACTGGCGCATGGTCTCGAGCATGGCGGCCGGGCTCGTCGTGTCGCGCGGATCGTTCGGCGCGGCCTCGTTCAGGGTTGGCTCGGTCCGGTCGAGCCGCGTGTTGTCGTCCCCGAGCGTTCGGACAAACGCCGTCAGCGCTGGAGAACCGCCGAAGCTGGAGAGCAGCAGGTTTCCGGCCGTGTTGTCGCTCAGGACGACAGCCGCCTCGCAGAGTTCGGCCAGCGACATCCCCTGCCCGTGCGTCCGGTCCTTGGTGGCGGGCGAATACGGGACGAGGTCGTCGGGGCTGAAAAGGATCTGGCGCTCCAGGTCCTCGTCCCCGCGATCGGCGCGGGCCAGCACGAAGCCGGCGGCGAGCATCTTGAAGGTGCTGCCCATCGGGAAGCGTTCCTCTGCCCGATAAGCGAACCGCGCCCTGGTTCCGGCATCGAGCGCCGCGACCCCGATCCGGCCGCCGAGGCTGGATTCGAGGGTCCGGATGCCGGCCACGACATCGGGCGGCGGCGCGGCCGGCGAGAGCGCCAGGGCGGCTCGGGGGTAGCCAGCCGTCGCGGCAACGGCGGCGAGCAGCAATCTGCGTGTCGGTCTGGGTTGCACGAGCCGGTTCCCCGAATGCGAAGCGGTGTCTTATAGGCGCTGGCAGCCCAGACCTCTATCCAGGACGACACTGTGACCTCTCTGAATTTCGCCAGCGACAACATCGCGGGCGCGAGCAAACCCGTCCTCGACGCGATCGTGGCGGCGAATTCCGGTCCGATGCCGGCCTACGGCACCGACCCGATCACCACGCGGGTCGCGAAGACCTTTGCCGACCTGTTCGAGCGGGATGTCGAGGTGGTGCTCGTCGCCACGGGCACGGCGGCGAATGCACTCGCGCTCGCCTCGATCCTGTCGCCTTGGGGCGTGTGCGTCAGCCACGAGGAGGCGCACATCATCGACGACGAATGCGGCGCACCGGAATTCTTCACGGGCGGTGCCAAGCTTCTCGGGCTGCCGGGAACCGGAGCGAAGATCGGCGCCGCCGACATCGCCCAGGCCGTCGACCGGCTGCCTCGGCACGAGAAGCAGATGCCGGCCGAACTCGTCTCGATCTCGCAGGCGACCGAATGCGGGCTCGTCTACGGTCTCGACGAGATCGCCGTGGCCGGCGAGGCGGCCCACGCGCGCGGCCTGAAGCTTCACATGGACGGAGCCCGCTTCGCGAATGCCCTCGTCCGGCTCGGCTGCTCGCCGGCCGAGATGACCTGGCGCCAGGGCGTCGACATCCTGTCCTTCGGCGGGACGAAAAACGGCTGCCTTGCGGCCGAAGCCGTCATCGTCTTCGACCCGGATGTGGCGAGTACGCTGCGGCGGCGCCGGAAGCGCTCAGGACACACATTGTCCAAGGGCCGTCTCCTATCCGCACAGTTCGAGGGCTATCTGGCCGGCGGCCACTGGCTTGAGAACGCCCGCCATGCAAACGGCATGGCGGACGCGCTCTCGCGCGGGCTCGTGGAGCTTCCGGGAGTCCGTCTCGCCTGGCCCACAGAAGCGAACGAGGTGTTCCCGATCCTGCCGAAGGGCGTCGACGAAGCGCTCCGCCGGGCCGGCGCAATGTACCATTCATGGTCCGACCTGAGCCTCGCGGCGGGCGAGGCGGTCGGGGAAGACGAGGTGCTCGTCAGGCTCGTCACGGCCTTCAACACGGCTCCGCAGAGCATCGAGGCCCTGCTGGCGGTCGGCCGAAATGGTGCGTAAGTGGATGGGCGGCTTGCCGAAATGTAAGCTGACCGCCGCAGCAGCGCCCAATTCGGCCGCGACAATGGCGCTCCTCTTTGGAAGCGTGTGCATGCGTCACCTCAAGTCCCTGCTGGTCGTCGGCACCGCGCTCGTCGGTCTCACGGCGCCAGCCAGCGCCCAGTGGTACGGCGGATCCTCGCCCTACAACGCACCTCCGCCGCCCTACGGCTACGGCGGCGGCTCGGCCTATGGCAGGCCGCTGCCGCGGGACGCGATCGTGGACCGGCTCGAGGACCGCGGGTTCGACGATGTCGGCCGGCCGCGCTTCGACGGATCCGTCTATGTCGTCGAGGCGCTGAGCCGCCGCAGCGGCCCGGTGCGCCTGGTCGTGGACGCCTTCGACGGCCGTATCCTGCGCGAGTCGCCGCTCGCGGTCGCGCGCATTGGGCGCGAGGATGACGGTGGCATCGAGATCGACAGCGATGACGTCCCGCGCGGCCGCAGCGGCTTCCCGCCTGCCGAGATGCCGAACGCGCCCGGCTACCGTGCGAACGGCCCGGAGGATCTCCAGCGCCGCGAAGCCTTGAGTCCGGCCGAGCCGGACCTGGCCGCACCGCGCCCGAGCGGGCGCACCCGCCCGGCGGATCCACGCCTCGCTCCGGACATGCCCGGAGCGGCGTCCCGCGCGCCTGAATCTCAGGAGCCTCGCCGCGAGGCGAGCCGCCCGTCCGGCCTGGAAGCGGGCGTGCCGTCCGGCGTCGTCGAAGGCGTCAACCCGGACAGCCGGCGCGCCGCGGCCCGGCCGGCCGCGAGGCCGAGCGCTGCCGCAAGACCCGCCGACACGGTGGCTCCCAGCGCGAGAACGTCGCCGAGCGCGCCAGCCCCGGCTACCGCGGCCACACCCGAGGAGCGGAAGCCTGCACCAGGCCCGGCGACGGCCGAAGCAGGCGAGCGCAAGGTCCGGGTGATTCAGGGCGTGACGCCCCTGAACAGCGGTGCCCAGAGCAGCCCGGCGCCGCAGAACAATGTCGGGGCGGCTCCGAAGCCCGATGCTCCGGCTCAGAACTGAAGGCGCTCGTCGACCAGAAGGTCGGCAATCGCCGCGACGCTCTCGAACATCACGGCAGGTGTCGTGGCCCGAAGCGCCTCGGGGGCTGCGAAGCCCCAGGTCACGGCTCCGAACGGGATCCCGACACGCCGTGCGGCGTCGGCATCCCTGACTTCATCTCCGATATACAGCGCATCGCGGGCCGGTACTCCGCTCAGCTTCAGCACGCGGCGCAGATGCGCCGGCTTGCCGAAGAGCGAGGCCTCGCACGCGTAATGGCCGATCAGGCCCGCGTTCACCGGCCCGAGCGTGGCGCGGACGTTCTCCTCGCTATCCGAGCTGACCATGGCGAGCCGGACACACCCGTCCGACAAACGTCTCAGCATGTCATCGACGCCCGGAAACAACGGGATGGCTGACAGCGCGCTTGCCTTGGCAGCCCGCATGTGGCGGGCGATGGCCGGCACTTTCCACAGCGGCACGTCGAGGCGCTTCAGGAGTTCGCGAGTGCCGCAACGACGTAGGTGCTCCCGTTCGGCAGCGTCAGACTGGTTGAAGCCG
>CAXUKK010000207.1:0-1189 GCA_964251455.1 uncultured Enterovirga sp. | reverse complement strand
ACGCTGGGCAGCCTCGGCGAGTGCTCCGACGAACCACGGGAAGGTGTCGGCCAGCGTGCCGTCGAGATCGAAGATCGCCAGACGGCACGTCACGGACGCACGGGCATGAAAAAGCCCCGGAGAAGCACTCCGGGGCTCGTCGAGAAAGAAGGGCGGGTTACGCCGCCTTCTTGGCCTCGATCGTCTGTGGACCACGCCCGTTGATCGCGATCTGACGGGGCTTCTTCGCCTCCGGGATCTCGCGGACGAGTTCTACGTGGAGAAGGCCGTTCTCCAAAGCCGCACCCGTGACCTGCACGTGATCCGCGAGTTGGAAGCGCCGCTCGAAGGTGCGCGCCGCGATGCCCTGGTAGAGGACGTCGTTCTTCGCCTCGGCATTGGCCTTCTCGCCCCGGATCAGGAGGGCGTTCTCCTTGACCTCGATGGAGAGGTCATCCTGAGAGAACCCTGCGACCGCGACGGAGATGCGGTAGGCGTTCTCGCCGGTGCGCTCGATATTGTAGGGCGGATAGGACGGAGCCGCCGTCTCGCTGCCGCCGAACTGGTCGAGCATCGAGAAGAGACGGTCGAAACCGACCGTGTTGCGGTAAAGAGGTGCTAGATCGAACTGTCGCATGGCATATCCTCCTTGAAGCGACATGCAGAATAGGTCTGCCCGAGGGCCGGACCCGCGCGCCGCCATCATTGGCCGGCACGACAGCGAGTTAGATATGGCGAAAACGGCGTTCAAGGGCTCCCGTCAGCAAAATTTCGTACTTTCGCGCCCGTGACCTTCGTCGAGACGTCGGAGAATCCCGCTCCCCCCGGCGGGGTCGTGCTGCCTGTCGCGACGAAGGACGGCGTGACGCTGCGGGCTGCGTACTGGCCGGCCGTGGCGGCGCCAGCTCGCGGCACGGTGCTGCTGCTTCATGGGCGCGCTGAGTTCATCGAAAAGTATTTCGAGGTGATCGGGGAGCTTCTCGCCCGCGGCTTTGCGGTCGCGACCTTCGATTGGCGCGGACAGGGATTGTCCAGTCGCGCGCTCGCAGATGGCCGCAAGGGTCATGTCGCCGACTTCTCCGATTTTCGGCATGACATCGAGGGCGTGGCGCGCGAGTTGGTCCAGCGGCACCTGCCGCAGCCCGTCTTCTGCCTCGCGCATTCGATGGGCGCTACGATCGCGCTGATCGGGGCGGCCGAGGAATGGCTC
>CAXUKK010000206.1:4953-5855 GCA_964251455.1 uncultured Enterovirga sp. | reverse complement strand
GATGATGGCGAACCAGGAGGACCTCGCGGCGATCATGACGGCCGAGCAGGGTAAGCCGCTCGCCGAGTCGAAGGCGGAGATCGCCTACGCGGCTTCCTTCATCGAATGGTTCGCCGAGGAGGGAAAGCGCACCTACGGCGACGTCATCCCGGCGCACGGCGCCGACAAGCGCATCGTCGTCATCAAGCAGCCGATCGGCGTGTGCGCCGCCATCACGCCCTGGAACTTCCCGGCCGCGATGATCACCCGCAAGGCGGGTCCGGCGCTTGCGGCCGGCTGCACCATGGTGCTGAAGCCAGCAAGTCAGACACCCTTCTCGGCGCTGGCTTTGTGCGAACTGGCCGAGCGTGCCGGCGTGCCGAAGGGCGTGTTCTCCTGCGTGACGGGCTCGGCCGGCGAGATCGGCGGAGAGATGACGTCGAACCCGATCGTCCGAAAGCTCTCGTTCACGGGTTCGACGGAGATCGGAAAACTCCTCCTGGAGCAATGCGCCAGGACCGTGAAGAAGACCTCGATGGAGCTCGGCGGCAACGCGCCCTTCATCGTGTTCGACGACGCGGAGCTCGAGGCGGCCGTGAGGGGGGCCATCGCCTCCAAGTACCGCAATGCCGGCCAGACCTGCGTGTGCGCCAACCGCATCCTGGTCCAGGACGGCATCCACGACGCCTTCGTGGCGAAGCTCGCCGAGGCGGTCTCGGCCATGAAGGTCGGCGACGGCTTCAGGGACGGCACCGTGATCGGCCCGCTCATCGATGCAAAGGCCGTCGCCAAGGTCGAGGAGCATGTCGAGGATGCCGTGGCCAAGGGCGCCAAGGTCGTGGTCGGGGGCAAGCGGTCCGGGCTTGGCGGAACCTTCTTCGAGCCGACGGTGCTAACCGGCACCACGCGCGACGTGAAGATCT
>CAXUKK010000206.1:0-4943 GCA_964251455.1 uncultured Enterovirga sp. | reverse complement strand
GTCGCGCCGATCTTTTGTTTCAAGACGGAGGAGGAGGCGATCCGGATGGCCAACGACACCGAGTTCGGCCTCGCATCGTACTTCTATGGCCGTGATATCGGCCGCGTTTGGCGCGTCGCCGAGGCGCTCGATTACGGCATCGTCGGCATCAACGAAGGTCTTATCTCGACGGAGATCGCGCCTTTCGGCGGTGTGAAGGAATCCGGCCTCGGCCGCGAAGGCTCCCATTACGGGATCGATGACTACATGGAGATCAAGTACCTCTGCATGGGCGGGATCTGATCCCCAACCCGAATGGGCGAGTAGGGAACTGCCCGGTCTCTCGCGACTTCCGTGTGTCACCCAGGCGCGCTTGCGCCCGGAGCGTTTCCGACGCAGCATTCGACGTACTAGCACAGTGATTTCCAATCGATTCACATCGATCTGATGTGGATTGTGGGAAGTGGTCGGGACCTCCACGGTCCCGCCGTGCAACGATGGAGGTGGATGTGAGACACGGAACAGGCCTTCGCATCTGGGCCGCAGCCCTCGCCGGCATCCTGGGCACGGCGAACCTCGCCGTCGCCCAGACGACGCTGCTCAACGTCTCCTACGATCCGACCCGGGAGTTGTACCGGGACATCAACGCCGCCTTCACGAAGAGCTGGACTGACAAGACCGGCGAGCGGATCACCATCCGGGCATCGCATGGCGGCTCCGGCGCGCAGGCCCGCAGCGTCATCGACGGGCTCGACGCGGACGTCGTGACGCTCGCACTCGCGCCCGACATCGATGCCATCGCAACGCAGTCGGGCAAGATCCCGGCCGATTGGCAGAAGCGGCTGCCGAATAATTCCTCGCCCTATACGTCGACGATCGTGTTCCTGGTCCGGAAGGGCAACCCTAAGGCGATCAAGGACTGGGACGACCTGGCGAAACCAGGGATCCAGGTCATCACGCCGAACCCGAAGACGAGCGGCGGCGCGCGCTGGAATTATCTCGCCGCCTGGGGCTGGGCGCTGGACAAGTGGAAGACGGAGGACAAGGCGCGCGAGTTCGTGGCCGCGATCTACAAGAACGCGCCCGTCCTCGACACCGGTGCGCGCGGCTCGACGATCAGCTTCGCCCAGCGCGGGCTCGGCGACGTCCTGATCGCCTGGGAGAACGACGCGTTCTTGGCCTTCGACGAGTTCGGGAAGGACAAGTTCGAGATCGTCGCGCCGTCCTTGTCGATCGTGGCGGAGCCTCCGGTGAGCCTCGTGGACGGCAATGTCGACAAAAAGGGCACCCGCAAGCTGGCCGAGGCCTATCTCGAATACCTCTACTCGCCCGAAGCTCAGGCCATCATCGGCAAACACCATTACCGGCCGTTCAAACCCGAGGATGCCCGCAAGGAGGATCTCGATCGGCTGCCGCAGGTGAAGCTGTTCCGGCTCGACGACGTGTTCGGCAGCTGGAAGGATGCGCAGGCCAAGCATTTCGGAGCTGGTGGAATCTACGACAGCTTCGCCAAAGCGGGCCGCTGACCGATGCAGGCGGCACCCGCCGCGTTTCGCCTGAAGGAGCCGAGCGCGCTTCCGGGTTTTGGCCTGTCCCTCGGCTATACGCTGTCCTACCTCGGGTTGATTGTCCTGCTCCCGCTGGCCGCCCTGGTGTACCGCGCCGCAGGGATCGGCCTATCGGGCTTTGTCGACGTGCTGCGCGACACGCGTGTGGTCGCCGCGCTCAAGACCTCGTTCGGGATCGCGTTCGCGGCCGCCCTCGTCGCTTCGCTCTTCGGCCTTCTCGTCGCCTGGGTGCTGACACGATACCGCTTCCCCGGCCGGCGCGTCGTGGATGCCGCCGTGGACCTGCCTTTCGCCCTGCCGACGGCCGTCGCCGGCATCGCGCTGGCGACGCTTTATGCCCCGAATGGCTGGATCGGCTCGCTCGTCGAGCCTCTCGGGCTCAAGATCGCCTTCACGCCATTCGGCATCTTCGTGGCGCTCGTCTTCGTCGCCCTGCCTTTCGCGGTCAGGACCGTGCAGCCGCTGATCGGCGAGATCGATCGCGAACTGGAGGAGGCCGCGGCGACGCTTGGCGCCAGCCGTGCCGAAGCGGTCTTCAAGGTCGTGCTGCCGCCGCTGATCCCGGGGGTTCTGACCGGCTTCGTGCTCGCGTTCGCGCGTGCCGTCGGTGAATACGGATCCGTGATCTTCGTCGCCGGCAACCTGCCATACGTGTCGGAGATCGCGCCGCTTCTCGTGATCATCAAGCTCGAGGAATACGACTACGCTGGCGCGACCGCGATCGCCACGATCATGCTGTGCATCTCGTTCGTCGCGCTGCTCCTGATCAATCTCCTCGAATCCTACGCGAGGCGCCGTCTTGGCCAGGCCTGACCGCATCCCGGATCCGGCCGGCCCGATCGGCGGCATCACGACGGAGCCGCTCTGGGTCCGGCGGCTGCTCATCGCGGTCGCCGTGACCTTCCTGGCGATCTTTCTCCTCCTGCCTCTCGTGGCGGTGTTCACGGAGGCGCTCCGCGGCGGATGGGGTGCCTACCGGGCCTCCTTCGAGGATCCGGACGCGCACGCTGCCATCGCCTTAACCCTGACGGTCGCGGCCATCGCGGTGCCGCTCAACCTCGTCTTCGGCCTCGCGGCCGCCTGGGCGATCGCCAAGTTCGAGTTCCGCGGCAAGAGCCTGCTCGTGACGCTGATCGATTTGCCGTTCTCGGTCTCGCCGGTGGTCGCCGGCCTCGTCTTCGTGCTCCTGTTCGGGGCGCAGGGCCTCGTCGGGCCGGTGCTTCGCGAGCACGGGATCCAGATCATCTTCGCCCTGCCCGGCATCGTGCTCGCGACCGTGTTCGTCACGTTTCCGTTCATCGCCCGGGAATTGATTCCCTTGATGCAAGACCAGGGACGCTCGGACGAGGAGGCCGCGACCACGCTCGGGGCCTCAGGCTGGCGCACGTTCTGGTCGGTGACGCTGCCGAACGTGAAATGGGCGCTGCTCTACGGCGTGCTGCTCTGCAATGCCCGCGCGATGGGCGAATTCGGCGCCGTCGCGGTGGTGTCGGGACATATCAGGGGTCAGACCAACACGATGCCGCTGCATGTCGAGATCCTCTACAACGAGTATAATCTGGTGAGCGCCTTCGCGATGGCATCGCTCCTCGCCGGCCTCGCGCTCGTGACGCTGGCAATCAAGTCGTTCCTGGAATGGCGATTCAGCGGCGCGATCGCCTCCGCGTCGGCTCACTGAGGGATCGCCGTGCGGGTTCAGGCGATCGGAATCACCAAGCGCTTCGGATCTGGCGCCGCGCTTGCCGGCGTCGATGTCGACGTCCGCTCGGGCGAACTCATGGCTTTGCTGGGGCCGTCGGGCTCGGGAAAGACCACCCTCCTGCGCGTCATCGCCGGGCTCGAGACACCCGATAGCGGGCGCGTGCTGTTCGGCGACGAGGACGCGACCGAGATCCCGGTGCGCAAGCGCCAGGTTGGGTTCGTGTTCCAGCATTACGCGCTGTTCCGGCACATGACCGTCTTCGACAACATCGCATTCGGACTGCGCGTCCGTGGGCGCAACAGGCCCGCGAAGGCCGCGCTCGATGCCCGCGTGGAAGAGCTGCTCCGGCTGGTGCAACTCGAGGAATACGGCCGGAGGCGACCGAACCAGCTCTCCGGCGGACAGCGTCAGCGCATCGCGCTTGCCCGCGCGCTGGCCGTCGATCCACGCGTCCTGCTGCTCGACGAGCCGTTCGGTGCACTCGACGCGCGCGTGCGCAAGGATCTGCGCCGCTCCCTCCGCGACATCCACGACGCGACCGGCCGCACGACCATCTTCGTGACGCACGACCAGGACGAAGCCCTGGAGCTCTCCGATCGGGTCGCCATCCTCAATAACGGAATCGTCGAGCAGGTCGGCACGCCGGACGAGGTGCACGACCAGCCGGCATCGGCCTTCGTCATGTCCTTCGTGGGCGAAAGCTCGCAGCTTCCCGCAACCGTGTCGGGCGGCACGGTCCATTTCCAGGGCGTCGCCGTGCCGGTGACGGCCGGCGTCGGACGGGACGGTCCGTCGGCGCTCTACCTGCGCCCATGGGATCTTGCGTTCACGTCCGACAGCAGCGGGTTTCCCGGGCAGGTCGTCATGGTCCGGCGCGCCGCCGGCGGTCGCCGCGCGGAGGTGGTCCTCGACGGTGCGGGCGGCCACCATGTCGAGATCGGCGTGCCTGTCGGCGCCAGCGTCGCGCGCGGCGAGACGGTCAGGGTCGAGATCCGCGGCGGGCGGATCTTCCCCGCGTGAGCTTTGTGGCTACTCGCTGAAGCCCCAATCCGGGCGGGTGCCGAGGCCCGTGAAGGCCGGCTTTCCCAGGCCGTAATCCGAGCCGACATAGCCCGGCCCGCTATTGAGCTGCCGGCCATGCGGCCGTGCCTGGGCGGGCGGGGCGCCGTAGCGATAGGCGTCGGCCGCCATCCTGTCCTGCAGGACCATTGGCCGGTCGCGAGGCGGATCGAGCGGCCAGTCGGCCGCGCTCGCGCCGCTCGCGGCTGATGCTACCAGGAGGAACGCGAGCGGGACGGCGTGATTCGACATGCCCGATCGTAGTTCGCCTTCACCTCCGCGGCCGTTAACGGCGGGCTCGCCTCAGGCCGTCGAACGGCGTAAGTCCGCCGGAGATGGATGCCGCTTTCAAGCTCGACCCACGCCTCGAGGCCGACACGCTGCCGGTCGGCGACCTCGCGCTCTCCTCCGTCCTGCTGATGGACGATGCCCGGTTCCCCTGGCTGATCCTGGTGCCGCGGCGGGCCGGCGTCTCGGAGATCACCGACCTTGCGGAAGCCGACGCCCAGGCCCTCATGGGCGAGATACGCCTTGCCACCCAGGTGATGCTGGACCTCTCCAAACCCGACAAGGTGAATGTGGGCGCGCTCGGCAACGTCGTGCCTCAGCTCCATGTCCACGTCGTCGGGCG
Source organism: uncultured Enterovirga sp. (assembly GCA_964251455.1). GTDB lineage: Bacteria > Pseudomonadota > Alphaproteobacteria > Rhizobiales > Beijerinckiaceae > Enterovirga. The sequence goes on along the minus strand of CAXUKK010000206.1, from coordinate 4 downwards.
CTTC
>CAXUKK010000205.1:3761-5887 GCA_964251455.1 uncultured Enterovirga sp. | reverse complement strand
TGTGGCAAGAAGACCGGATAGCGGGAAGCCGTATGCGTAGACGCTCTCTCCGACTCGTGCCCGCATCGCCAGGGCCGGGACGACATCCTGCCTCGCATCCGCAAGCAGGACTGCGAGATCGTTCGTCGAGTCCTTAGCTATGACCCCTGCCCTAACAGGCGGGCTACCCGGGACCGTGACGGTCACGGCGGAGCAGCCGTCGATGACATGGTTGTTGGTGACCACGTGCCCTCGTTTCGAAACGAAGAAACCAGTCCCCTGGCTGGATCGACCTCCGTCTTTCTGGTCCTCGCCTTTCGGGCTGACCCTGGCTCGGACCGAGGTGAAGTCCTTCTGACAGCCGAGAACGGCTTCGAGCGCCTCCATCGAGCCCAACAAGGACAGGGTCGCGATCTGGCGGCCTTGGAAGTTGACGGCGAGGTTTCCCGTCGTCGCCAGATCGGAGATGAACTTGTCCTTCAGTCCGGCTGCGAAGAGCCCGCGCTCGCCGCCGCGGTCGATGCCGATGAACGTTCCGCGCCAGTTCCCCTGTCCGCGCGCGCGCATCGTGATGGAATAGTCGTGGCCCGGCTCGATGCTGTTCCAGCGTGGGTTCGTGAACGCCAGGTACGCGCTGTTTCGCACGCTGTTGAGACCGAACCAGATCGTCGTGTCGTCGTGGTAGGTCGCTGCCGCGACGCAGCCTCCGAGCGACTGGCTCGTTCCGATAGACCATCCGGCGATCTTGCCGACCGTCTTGTCGACAGTCAGTTCGGGAGGAAGCGAGGCCGCGGGCGCCGACGTCGTCCCGGCGGCGATCAAACAAAAAAGCACCGCAAGGACGGACCGAACGCTCGACGTCATGCCGATACCACGTCTCTGCAGAGGGAGACGGCCCTCACCGATTGATGCTGACGGGCGTCGTCGCAGGACGGCTCGGCTTCGCGAAAGGATCGGCGGATACGTTGACGACTGCCTGCCCCTTCTGGCCGCTTTCTCCCGGTCCGCCCGACGGTGCGCGCCGGGAGCGGGCCGATGCTCCCCTGACGGCAACCCGTCGCCGGTAGCCGCGAGGCGCGCCCGCCTGCTGCTGGCTGGCGATGATGGCGCCCGCCATCAATCCGCCGATCAGACCGCCGGCCAGACCGCCGACGAAGCGATCGCTCGCCTGTGCTGGTTGGGGCGTGACCTGAACGACAGCAAGTGCGGCTCCGAACGCGACAGCCGTCAGCACCTTCGAGATCATCGACCCTCTTCCTCGCAAGCGAAATCTGCGCAATGTCTTGAACCGCATCACTTGGACGAAGTCGATACTGCGTGTGCCCGTCTTCTCCAAATTACCCAAGTAGATCAAGTCAGCAAGCGAAATTTCGATTGTGATGAACAAGTTGGAGGATAGCCCCCCTCACGCCACCTTCCGCTCGGCCAGGAAGGCGCCCATCCGCTCCAGCGCCCGCGCGATGTTCTCGGCGGAGTTGGCGTAGGACACGCGAATATGGCCCTCGCCGTGCACGCCGAAATCCGGGCCGCCGATCGTCGCGATCCCGGCCTGTTCGAGGAGCGCGGAGGCGAGCGGCTTCGCCTTCCAGCCGGTCTTCGCGATGTTCGGGAAGGCGTAGAAGGCGCCCTTCGGCGTGATGCACGAGACGCCCGGCAGCCGGTTCAGCCCCTCGACGACCAGCGCGCGGCGGCGGTCGAACTCGGCCACCATGGCGGTCACGGCATCCTGTGATCCCGTAAGCGCCGCGACGCCGGCCCATTGCGTCGGCGCGTTCACGCAGGAGAACGAGTTCACGGCGAGCTTGCGGGCCATGTCGTAGAGCCGCTTCGGCCAGACCGACCAGCCGAGGCGCCAGCCGGTCATGGCGTAGGTCTTCGACGCGCCGTCGAGATGGATCAGCCGGTCGCGCAGTTCCGGATAGGTGAGGAGCGAGACGTGCTCGGCTCCGTCATACGTCATGGTGCCGTAGATCTCGTCGGACAGGATCGCGACGTCCGGGTGGTCCGCGAGGCCGGCGACGAGGGCGTCGATCTCGGCTTTCGGGGTCACGCCGCCGGTCGGGTTCGCGGGCGAGTTGAGGATGAGGAGCCTGGTCCTCGGCGTGATCAGGCCCAGCGTCTCGGCGGCCGAGAAGGCGAAGCCGTGC
>CAXUKK010000205.1:0-3751 GCA_964251455.1 uncultured Enterovirga sp. | reverse complement strand
GGACCGGGATCGGCGTCGCGCCCGTGTACTCGATCATCGAGCGGTAGATCGGGAAGCCGGGATCCGGATAGAGGATCTCGGCCCCGGGCTCGCCGAACATCAGGATCGCGGCGAACATCGTGACCTTGCCGCCCGGCACCACCATCACGTTGTCCGGCGACACGTCGACGTCGAAGCGCCGGTGCAGGTCGCCCGCGATCGCCTCGCGCAGCGGCAGGATGCCGGTCGCGGGCGTGTAGCCGTGGTGGCCGTCGCGGAGCGCCTTCATGGCGGCTTCGACGATATGCGGCGGCGTCGGGAAATCCGGCTGGCCGATGCCGAGATTGATGATGTCGCGACCTTGTGATGCGAGGTCGGTCGCGCGCGCCAGCACGGCGAAGGCGTTCTCTTCGCCGATGCGCTCGAAGTTTTGCACCGTCTGCAGCATGGATCCCCCCGACGCCCGGCGGAGGGCGCGCTCTTTGCGACGCGCATGGCGCGTCTTTTCGCGCCGCGCAAGGCCGGCCGCATCCGGGAACTCTGGATAGGTATCGGACTTGTCGCCGGCGTTTCGCGTATTCGGATCCCCATGGCCACTTCCGCGCTCCTGACCCCTGCTCCCGAGGACCGGGCCGAGCGCCTCGTGCGGACGCGGCGGCTCAAGATGGCGCGCTCCGCCCACGCCTACGTCCGCGGATCGACGACGCGGTTCTACGAATGGCTCGAACAGGCTGGGAAATCACTGCCGGACGGCCCCGACATCTGGATCTGCGGCGATTGCCATTCTGGCAATCTCGGGCCGCTGGCGGATGCGGGCGGCAAGGTCGAGGTGCAGATCCGCGATCTCGACCAGACCGTCATCGGCAACCCGGCGCACGACCTGATCCGGCTCGGCCTGTCGCTCGCCTCCGCAGCGCGCGGGGCGGACCTGCCCGGCGTCACCACGGCCCGCATGGTGGAGGCGATGGTCGACGGCTACGCGGAGGGCCTGTCCGCCCCGCCGGATTCGGACGCCGTCGAGGCCAAGAAGCTGCCCCGCATCATCCGCAACCTCGTGCAGCTCTCGCTGAAGCGGCGCTGGCGGCACCTCGCCGAGGAGCGGATGGAGGACGTCAAGCCCGTCCTGCCGCTCGGCAGCAAGTTCTGGGCGCTGTCGGAGGAGGAGCGCAGCGGGCTCGACACGCTCTTCGCGAGCGAGCCCGTCACCGCCATGGTGGCACGCCTCTATGGCGGCTCGGGCGCGATCGAGATCCTCGACGCCGCGTATTGGGTGAAGGGCTGCTCCTCGCTCGGGCGCCTGCGCTACGCCGTGCTCGTCGGCATCGGCGAGGGCGAGAGCGGCGGCCGCATGCGGCTCATGGACATCAAGGAGGCGGCGCAGGCGGCAGCACCCCGGGCGGAGAGCGCGAAGATGCCGCGCGAGAACGCCGAGCGGGTCGTGGTCGGCGCGAGGGCGCTGTCGCCGCATCTCGGCACCCGCATGCTGGCGGCGCGCCTCCTCGACCGCTCCGTCGTGCTGCGCGAGCTGATGCCGCAGGACATCAAGATCGAGCTCGACCGCCTGGCGCAGGACGAGGCGACCTCCGTCGCGCGCTTCATGGGCCTCGTCGTCGGGCGCGCGCATGGGCGCCAGATGGACGAGTTCACGGCCAGGCGCTGGGCCGCCGAACTCGCCCGCGCCCGCTCGAAGACCCTCGAGGCGCCGTCATGGCTGTGGTCGAGCGTGGTCGAGCTCGTGGCGAGCCACGAGGCCGCCTATCTCGAGCATTGCCGCCGCTACGCGCTGCCCGAGGAATAACCGGGCGCCCGGCGCATTGATCTCCCCCTCGGGTCGGTCCACAAAGCTTTCCTTCGAACGCCCCCAAAGAGGGCGCTGGCGACGACCCGAGGAAGGCCCGAGATGGCGGACACGCTGCGCAAGATGAAGCCCGAAAACCTGCGCTCCAAGCAGTGGTTCGACAATCCGGACAATCCGGGCATGACGGCGCTCTATCTCGAGCGCTACCTCAATTACGGCCTCACCTCGCACGAGCTGCGCTCCGGCCGGCCGCTCATCGGCATCGCGCAGACCGGCTCCGACCTCTCGCCCTGCAACCGGCACCATCTCGAGCTGGCGAAGCGCGTGCGCGACGGCATCACGGCGGCGGGCGGCGTCGCGTTCGAGTTCCCGTGCCACCCCATCCAGGAGACCGGCAAGCGCCCGACCGCCTGCCTCGACCGCAACCTGTCCTACCTGTCGCTCGTCGAGGTGCTGTACGGCTACCCGCTCGACGGCGTCGTGCTGCTCACCGGCTGCGACAAGACCATGCCGGCCTGCCTGATGGCGGCCGCGACCGTGAACATCCCGGCCATCTCGCTCAATGTCGGGCCGATGCTGAACGGCTACCTGCACAAGGAGCTCAGCGGCTCCGGCACCATCGTCTGGAAGGCGCGCGAGCGCCACGCCAAGGGCGACATCGACTACCAGCAATTCATGGACATCGTGGGCTCCTCCGCCCCCTCCGTCGGCCATTGCAACACGATGGGCACGGCCTCGACCATGAACGCGCTCGCCGAGGCGCTCGGCATGTCCCTGCCCGACTCGGCCGCCATCCCGGCGCCGTACCGCGAGCGCGGGCAATGCGCCTACGAGACCGGCCGGCGCATCGTCGACATGGTCTGGGAGGACCTGAAACCCTCCGACATCATGACCCGCGAGGCGTTCGAGAACGTCATCGTGGCGAACGCGGCGATCGGCGGATCGACGAACGCGCCCATCCACATCAACGCCATCGCCAAACATATCGGCGTGCGGCTCGACAACGACGATTGGGAGCGGATCGGTTTCGAGATCCCGCTCCTCGTCAACATGCAGCCGGCCGGGGAGTGGCTCGGCGAGGAATACCACCGCGCCGGCGGGCTGCCGGCCGTGATGGCCGAGCTCATCGCGGCGGGGAAGATCCACGAGGACGCGCTCACCTGCAACGGCAAGACGATCGGCGCCAATTGCCGCGAGAAGTTCTCGTGGAACCGCGACCTCATCAAGACATACGCCGAGCCCCTGAAGGAGAAGGCCGGTTTCCTCAACCTCAAGGGCACGCTGTTCGAGAGCGCCATCATGAAGACGGCCGTCATCTCGGAGGAGTTCCAGCAGCGCTACCTGAACAACCCCGAGGATCCGAACGCCTTCGAGGGGCCGGTCGTCGTGTTCGACGGGCCGGAGGATTACCACCACCGCATCGACGACCCGGCGCTCGGGATCGACGAGAACACCATCCTGATCATGCGCGGCGCCGGCCCGATCGGCTATCCGGGCGCAGCCGAGGTGGTGAACATGCAGCCCCCGGGCGCGCTCCTGAAGCGCAACGTCACGTCCCTCCCCTGCATCGGCGACGGCCGCCAATCCGGCACCTCCGGCACGCCCTCGATCCTCAACGCCTCGCCGGAAGCCGCGGCCGGCGGCGGCCTCGCCCTCCTGCAGACGGGCGACCGCATCCGCATCGACCTCAACAAGCGCTCGGCCGACATCCTGTTGAGCGCGGACGAGCTGAACCGCCGCAGAGACGACCTCACGTCACGCGGCGGCTACGCCTATCCGGCCTCGCAGACGCCCTGGCAGGAGATCCAGCGGAGCATGGTGGACCAGCTCTCGGAGGGCATGGTGCTGAAGCCGGCCGTGAAGTTCCAGCGCGTCGCGCAGACGTTTGGGGTGCCGCGGGATAATCATTGAATTATTTGCCACCGAGTTGCCCGCCAGCGCAGACGCACCTCCGTCGTGGGGACCACGTCGCAC
>CAXUKK010000204.1:3796-5895 GCA_964251455.1 uncultured Enterovirga sp. | reverse complement strand
CGCTCTACGTGATGCGGGCGGACAGGACCCTCGAACTCTACGCCACCGAAGGCCTGAACCGGGAAGCCGTCCACCTCACCACCATGCAGGTGGGCGAGGGCCTCGTCGGCCTCATCGCGCAGAACGCCGACCCCCTCGCGCTCTCCGACGCCCAATCCCATCCGGCCTTTTCGTACCGGCCGGAGACGGGCGAGGAGGTCTATCACGGCTTCATGGGCGTGCCGGTCCTGCGGGGCGGCAACACGCTCGGCGTCCTCGTCGTCCAGAACCGAACGCACCGCGTCTACGTGGAGGAGGAGGTCGAGGCGCTCCAGACCACCGCCATGGTGCTGGCGGAGCTGATCGCCTCGGGCGAACTGCAGTCGCTCGGTCCGCCCGGGTCGCAGCCCGCGGCCCGCGGACCTGCGGTCCTGAAAGGCGCGGCGCTCGCCGACGGTCTGGGGCTCGGCTATGCCGTGCTGCATGAGCCGCGCGTCGTCATCCGCAACCTCATCGCCAGCGATGTCGAGGGCGAGATCACCCGGCTCGACGAGGCGCTGGGCGAGGTCCGCTCCTCGATCGACGAGATGCTGGAGCGGGGCGACATCGCCCATGGCGGCGAACATCGCGACGTCCTCGAGACGTTCCGCATGTTCGCGCATGATCCGGGTTGGCTCCGTCGGATGCGCGACGCGGTCCGGACCGGCATCACGGCCGAGGCCGCCGTCGAGCGCGTCCAGAGCGACACGCGCGCCCGGCTGATGCGGGTAACCGAACCCTATCTGCGCGAGCGGCTGCACGATCTCGACGATCTCGCGAACCGGCTCCTGCACAAGCTCGCCGGGCAGGAGATGGTCGGCTCGCACGAGAACCTGCCGGACAACGCCATCATCGTCGCCCGCATGCTCGGGCCTGCGGCGCTCCTGGACTACGACCGCTCGCGCCTGCGCGGCCTCGTCCTGGAGGAGGGCGGGGCGACGAGCCATATCGCGATCGTCGCGCGGGCGCTGAACATCCCGGTCGTCAGCGAGGTCGAGGGTGCCGCCTCGCTCGTGGAAGCCGGGGATGCGATCATCGTCGACGGTGGCGCAGGCGAGGTCCAGATCCGGCCGCCGCCCGAGATCGAGGCAGCCTATGCGGAGAAGGCGCGCCTTCGGGCGCGCCGGCAGGCGCAATACCGCGAGCTTCGGGACCGACCGGCGGTGACGCGGGACGGCGTCGAGATCGCCCTGCAGATGAATGCCGGGTTGCTCGTCGACCTGCCGCATCTGCACGAATCGGGTGCGGTCGGCATCGGCCTGTTCCGCACCGAGCTCCAGTTCATGATCGCCGAGCGCATGCCGTCCGCGAAGGACCAGCAGCAATTATACGCTGCCGTCTTCGCCGGAGCCGGCGACATGCCGATCACGTTCCGGTCCCTCGATATCGGCGGCGACAAGCTCCTGCCCTACATGCCGCGGGTCGAAGAGGAGAACCCGGCGCTGGGCTGGCGCGCGATCCGCATCGCGCTCGATCGGCCCGCGCTTCTGCGCATCCAGGCACGGGCGCTGCTCAAGGCGGCAGCCGGGCGGCACCTGCGCATCATGTTTCCCATGGTTGCGACCACGCTGGAATTCGAGCGCGCAAAGCTTCTCGTCGAGGGCGAGATCGCCTGGTTGCAGCGGCAATCGAGCCCGCTGCCCGAGAAGCTGTCGCTCGGCGCGATGGTGGAGGTGCCCTCGCTCCTGTTCGAGCTCGACGAGATTGCGCGCGCGGCGGATTTCCTGTCGATCGGCTCGAACGACCTGATGCAGTTCCTGTTCGCGGCCGACCGCGGCAACAAGCTGGTCGCCGGCCGGTTCGACGCCGTGAGCCGGGCGCCGCTGCGTGCCTTCGCCAGCATCATCGACAACTCTGCGGCCCAGAACTGCCCCGTGACGGTCTGCGGCGAGATGGCGGGACGGCCGCTCGAGGCGATGCTGCTCATCGGCCTGGGGTTCCGCTCGCTGTCGATGTCGGCCGCCGCGATCGGGCCGGTCAAGGCCATGATCCTGGAACTCGATACAGGGCCGCTGAGAGACGTGATCCAGCGCGAGCTGGACAGGTCGGGCGTCCATGAGAGCCTGCGCCCGGCGCTGGCC
>CAXUKK010000204.1:0-3786 GCA_964251455.1 uncultured Enterovirga sp. | reverse complement strand
TTCGCAGAGCGTCACGGAAGTCCGCTTTAATGCCTGCCCCTCCAGCCCCGAAGCTCGACGCGGTCCTGGCCCGTCACGCGGTCGCGTCCGCGACGCTGAACAATGCACCCGAGCCCGAGCAGTTCGTCGCTCTGTCGCGCGAGCTTGCCGAACTCGATCCGGTGGTGTCCGCCATCCAGGGCTACCGTGCCCGGGAGGAGGAACTCGCCGGCCTCGACGCGATGTTGGACGACCCGGCCACCGATGCCGACATGCGGTCGCTCGCCTTCGACGAGCGGCCGGATGCCGTCGAAGCGCTGGAGCGCGCCGCGTCCGACCTCAACCTGCTCCTCCTGCCGAAGGATGCGGCGGACGAGAAGAGCGCCATCCTGGAAATCCGCGCCGGCACCGGCGGGGACGAGGCCGCGCTCTTCGCCGGCGACCTCTTCCGCATGTATGCGCGCTATGCCGAGCTGAAGGGCTGGCGCGTCGAGCTCATGTCGGAGAGCGAGGGGACGGCAGGCGGGGTGAAGGAGGTCGTGGCCGAGATCAAGGGCCGCGGCGTCTTCGCCAAGCTGAAATTCGAGAGCGGCGTGCACCGCGTGCAGCGCGTGCCGGCCACGGAGACGTCGGGCCGCATCCACACCTCCGCGGCGACCGTGGCGGTCCTGCCCGAGGCCGAGGAGATCGACGTCCAGATCAACGACGCGGACCTGAAGATCGACACCATGCGGGCGCAGGGCGCCGGCGGCCAGCACGTCAACAAGACGGAATCGGCCGTCCGCATCACGCATCTTCCGTCCGGGATCGTCGTCTTCGTCCAGGACGAGCGGTCCCAGCACAAGAACAAGGCGCGCGGCATGGCCCTTCTCCGCTCCCGCCTGCTCGACCGCGAGCGGACGGCGAAGGACGCCGTCCGGGCGGCCGACCGCAAGTCGCAGGTCGGGTCCGGCGATCGCTCCGAGCGCATCCGTACCTACAACTTCCCGCAGGGGCGGCTGACGGACCATCGCATCAACCTGACCCTCTACAAGCTGGAGGAGGTGCTCTCGGGCGAGGCGCTGGACGAGGTTCTCGACGCCCTGATCACCCAGCACCAGGCCGAGCTTCTGGCGGCGGAAGGGGTGGACTGACGAAAAACCAGGCACATTTGGTCTCGCCCATTGGTCCTGTTGACTTGGCAGGATCGCGTGTGGCTCATTCCGGCCAAGCGACCGACCAGGAGTTCGGCGCTGGGAACGCCTGGGACCAATCATCGGAATGGCTGACGACATCATTCTGTCGACGCGCGGGCTTGGGCGCGACTTCAAGGGCTTCACGGCGGTCGGCGAGGTCGACCTGAAGGTGAGGCGCGGATCCATCCACGCGCTGATCGGCCCGAACGGTGCCGGCAAGACGACCTGCTTCAACCTCCTCACCAAGTTCCTGCAGCCAAGCCGTGGCTCGATCGTCTATAACGGCCGCGACATCACGAAGATGAAGCCGGCCGACGTGGCACGGCTCGGGCTCGTTCGGTCCTTCCAGATCTCGGCCGTGTTCGGGCACCTGACCGTGATGGAGAACGTGCGCATCGCCCTGCAGCGCAAGCGCGGCGACAGCTTTGACTTCTGGCGTTCCGAGCGCGTGCTGAACGAGATGAACGGCGACGCGCTGGCCCTGATCGAGCAGGTGGGCCTGTCGGAATTCCGCAACCACACGGCGGTCGAGCTGTCCTATGGACGCAAGCGCGCACTCGAGATCGCCACCACGCTGGCGCTCGACCCGGAGATGCTGCTGCTCGACGAGCCGATGGCCGGTATGGGCCACGAGGACGTCGAGCGGAATTCCGCGCTGATTCGACGGGCCTCGAAGAACCGCACGATCCTCATGGTCGAGCACAACCTGTCCGTCGTGGCCTCCCTGTCCGACACCATCACGGTCCTGGCGCGCGGCAACGTGCTGGCCGAGGGCAATTACGACACTGTCTCGAAGGACGCGCGCGTGATCGAAGCGTATATCGGAGCCGGGCATGCGTGAGAGTGCTGCCCTTCGCGCGGGCGCTCCGGTGAGCGCCTCCGCCCCGCTGCTCGCGGTGCGCGATCTCGAGGCCTGGTACGGCGAGAGCCACGTCCTCCATGGCGTCTCATTCGACGTCGCTCCGGGCGAGGTGATCACGCTCCTCGGCCGCAACGGCGCCGGCAAGACGACCACGCTCCGTTCGATCATCGGTATCATGCAGAAGCGTACCGGCTCCATCCTGTTCGACGGGGCGGAGACGATCGCCATGCCGTCGCGCACCATCGCGCGGCTCGGCATGGGATACGTGCCGGAGGAGCGCGGCATCTTCGCGAGCCTCTCCGTCCTCGAGAACCTCACGTTGCCGCCCGTCGTGAAAGCGGGCGGCCTCTCGATCGACCAGATCTACGAGCTCTTCCCGAACCTGCGCGAGCGTTCGGGCAGCCAGGGCACAAAGCTCTCCGGCGGAGAGCAGCAGATGCTGGCGATCGGCCGCATCCTGCGCACGGGTGCGAAGCTCCTGCTTCTCGACGAGCCCACGGAGGGCCTGGCCCCCGTGATCGTGCAGCAGATCGGCCGCACCATTGCGCGTCTGAAGCGGGATGGGTTCACGATCATCCTGGTGGAGCAGAATTTCCGCTTCGCGCAGACTGTCGCGGACCGGCACTATGTCGTCGAGCAGGGAAAGGTGGTGGACATGATCCCCAACGACGTGCTCGACCAGAACATCGAGAAGCTTCACCGCTATCTCGGCGTGTAAAAAATAGAAAAGACCAATCACAGGGAGGAACGACAATGACAGGAAAGGTATTGCTCGCCGCCGTCGGCCTGACGGCGCTCATGGCGGGTTCGGTCCAGGCGCAGATCTCGGTGAAGCTCGGCGTGATGAACGACCGCTCGGGCGTCTATTCCGACATCGGCGGCGAAGGCTCGGTGGTCGCGGCCCGCATGGCGGTCGAGGATGCCCGGGCGCAGAAGATCATCGGCGACGACGTGAAGGTCGAAGTCGTCGCGGCCGACCACCAGAACAAGCCGGACATCGGCGCCAACGTCGCGCGCCAATGGTACGATCAGGACGGCGTCGACGTCATCCTCGACGTCCCGACCTCGTCCGTCGCTCTCGCAATCAACCAGATCACGCGCGAGAAGAACAAGATCTTCATGAACTCGGGCGCGGCCAGCTCGGACCTGACCGGGACGGCGTGCTCGCCCAACACGGTGCATTGGGCTTACGACACCGTCCAGCTCGCCAACGTGACCGGCGGCGCGATGGTCCGGCAGGGCGGCAATAGCTGGTTCTTCCTCACGGCGGATTACGCCTTCGGGCACGCGCTCGAACGCGACACCTCGGCGGTGGTGCTGAAGAACGGCGGCAAGGTCATCGGCGGCGTCAGGACGCCGTTCCCGACCAACGACTTTTCGTCCTTCCTCCTTCAGGCTCAGGCCTCGAAGGCGAAGGTGATCGGGCTCGCCAACGCGGGCGGCGACACGGTCAACTCGATCAAGCAGGCGGCCGAGTTCGGCATCACGCAGGGCGGGCAGAGCCTCGCCGGCATGCTCGTCTTCGTGAACGACGTGAAGGCGCTCGGCCTCAAGACGGCCCAGGGCCTCGTCTTCTCGGAGACGTTCTACTGGGACGAGAACGACGCCACGCGGGCGTGGTCGAAGCGCTTCGGCGAGCGGCTCAACAACCGCATGCCGAACATGACCAATGCCGGCGTCTACGGCAGCATCCTGCATTACCTGAAGGCCGTCGTCGCCGAGAAGTCGAAGGATCCGGCGAAGGTGATGGCCCGCATGAAGGCCACGCCG
>CAXUKK010000203.1:0-5900 GCA_964251455.1 uncultured Enterovirga sp. | reverse complement strand
GCCGCTCTGATCCTTGAGCATGCCCTTGGCGTTCATGCGCGTGATGGTCGTGTCCGTCTCGGAGTTCCAGAGATTCGCGGCGGCATCCGCAGTGCCCTGCGCGAGCGCCAGCACGGCATTCTCGTGGCTGCCGGCGAAGAAGGTCCGGCCGAAGAACTTGTCCACGTCGACGCCGGCCTTCTGGAGGAAGAAGCGCGGAGCCTGGTTGCCCGAAGTGGAGTTCGGATCGACGAGCGCGAGGTTCTTGCCCTTCAGGTCTTCCATCGTCTTGTACGGGCTGTCGGCGCGCACGTAGACCACGGAGTAGTAGCCGTTCACCCCCGTCTCGTGGCGCTGGTTGACGAGCGGATCCGTCTTCACGCCCGTGATCACGGCGCGGGCGAAAGAAGCCGGCCCGTAGAAGGCGAGGTGGATGTTTCCGGCGCGCTGGCCTTCGATGACAGCCGCGTAATCCTGGGCGACGCGGAGCTTCACCGGCACGCCGAGTTCCTTCGAAAGATAAGCGGTCAGCGGCGTCCAGCGGTCGGTCGTGCCGGTCGCGTTTTCGGACGGGATGACGCCCAGCGTCAGCTCCGGATATTTGCTCTTCCAATCCTGGGCGGTCGCGGCCGTGGACAAGGCAAGGCCGGCGACCACACCTGCCATCATCGTACGTCTGTTCAGCATCGTCTTCTCCTTGGGGTACGGTAGGCGGCCCGGATTCATCCAGACCGGCCGGCCAATCAGGCCGGCATCGCGGCGAATTCCGGCACATGGCGGGGCTGCTGAACGTGCCGTTCCGGCGAGAGCTGCTCTCCGGCCTCAAGGCCGTAGAGGTCACGAGCGACCCGTTCGGTCAGCGCGGCCGGAACATCGTCGAACACCACCCGGCCATTCGCCATTCCGACGAGGCGATCACAGTAATCGCGGGCGACCTCCAGCGAATGGAGATTGACCAGGACGGTGATCCCGTAATGCTTGTTGATGCGCAAAAGCGCGTCCATCACGACACGCGTGTTGCGCGGATCGAGCGAAGCGATCGGCTCGTCGGCCAGGATGAGGTCCGGCTCCTGAACGAGGGCACGGGCGATCGCGACGCGCTGCTGCTGGCCGCCAGACAGGCTTTCGGCCCGCTGCGCCGCGAGCGATGCGATGTCGAACTGCTCGAGTGCGGAGAGCGCGATGGCCTTCTCCGCCTCGCTCCACAGCCTGAGGACCGAGCGCGCGGTCGGAACACGGTTGAGCCGGCCCGTCAGCACGTTCGTCAGGACATCAAGGCGGCCGACGAGATTGAATTGTTGGAAGATCATGGCGCACCGGCCGCGCCAGGCTCGCAGTTCCCGGCCCTGCAGCCCGCAGACGTCGACATCCTCGAACCGGATCCGTCCGGCGGTCGGATCGACCAGCCGGTTGATCATGCCCAGAAGGGTCGACTCGCCTGCACCCGAGCGGCAGATCACGCCGACGAAGCTGCCGGGCGGGATCGCGAGGCTCACATCGGCGACCGCCGCCTTTGTCCCGAAAGTCCGGGATACGCCTTCCAGAACCAGCATGCCTGCACCCTGCCAACCATCCGCCGGCGGCAGCTGCCTAGACGCCCTGTGCAACGGGTTCGTGACAGCAGCCGAGAGAGTCCGTCATCGGCCCGTCACATGTTGAGGGAATCCGGAGGGTCTTTCGGAGCACGATAATGGGGATGGATGGAGAGCTCGGCCTGGAGCCGCTGGTCCACGACGGAGCGACGATCCTGCGCTCCGACCTCGGCCGCTACACGGAGGTCGGAGCCCGCACGAGCGTCGTCGAGAGCGCCATGGGTGACTACTCCTACATCGCGAACGACTCGGACGTGATCAATTCCGTCCTGGGCAAGTTCTGCTCGATCGCCGCGCATGTTCGAATCAATCCCGGCAAGCACCCGATGGAGCGTGCGACGCAGAGCCACTTCACATACCGCGCGAGCCGCTACTTCCCCGGGGAGGCAGACGAAGCCGCCTTCTTCGGCTGGCGTCGTTCGCATGCAGTGACGATCGGGCACGACGTCTGGATCGGCCACGGCGCCGTGATCCTCCCCGGCCGGACGGTCGGAACGGGTGCGGTCGTCGCAGCCGGAGCGATCGTCACGAAGGACGTCGCCCCCTACACGATCGTGGGCGGCAATCCGGCCCGGCCGATCCGGGAGCGTTTCCCAAATGCGGTGGCCGATGCGCTGCTGGCGCTGGGCTGGTGGGACTGGGGGCACGACCGCCTGCACGGGGCCCTGCCAGACTTCCGCGCCCTCTCGGCCGAAGCCTTCGTGACGAAATACGCCTGAAGAGAGCTCACCGCCCGAGCGGGAACCTCTGAAGGATGCGAAATCGGCCTTGGCGATCATCCTGGCGGAAGACGGTCACGCCGTCGACGCGGAGCCCGGGCGGAAGCTCGGCATATCTCGCGGCTAAGGCTAACCGCACGGGCTCACGACTTTCAGGCCGCAGCGACCCAGTCAGGGTCATGTGGAAGCGGAAATCCTCGAACACGTAAGGATAGCCCCATTCGTCGAGCTGCATCACCTGCCGCTCGGAGAGAGGAGCCCTTAGCCGGCGCGCGCGGTCTGCAGCGGTAAGTGGCTCCCGAAACCTATCCAGGCTTCGGGTGCAATCGGCGGCGAGCCCATCGAGACGCGGCTGCGCTCCATCCGGCACCAGGGCAACGAAGCTCCCCAGCAAGGCAACCGTGAGCTCGGGCACATCGAAGGAGGTTTGCTCCCCAGCGAAGTGACGGAGCTCAGCCAGCAAGGCCTCCTCGGTCGCACCAGGCTTGAGGTGAAAGGGCGCTTTCAAAGTGCCGTGGAAGCCGTATCGGCGCGGCTCCTCAGTCAGTCCGCGCCAATCTGGCCCGTCGAACGGCTCGCCTGCAGGAAACGGAATATCCTCGCCGGTTTCGGCATCGTAGCCCAGAATGCTGCTGCCGAAGCGCCAGAGGTCCGTTGAGCTAAGGGGTGCGTAGTAGATTGCGTAGCGTGCCATCATTTAGCGCCCTTCGCCGCCGGTTCGAGGCTGTGGTCCAGAAAGTCGCGTGCCCGATTTGATGGACGAGGAGGTCGTCCAGAGTAGCCGCCAAATCGCTCGGAGACGGTGGAAACGATGCGGCGTGACCGGCTAGACCCGCCCGGATCCCGGATTGCCGATCGCTGTCAGCACAGCTGAGGTTGCAACGTGGATCCGCGGATCGGAAAGCTCCGTGTCCACAAGATTCGCCTCGAGGGCATCCTGGACTGTTGCCCGGTCAGGCACCCGGTCGCATTCCCGGGCAAGGTCCGCAATCTGCATAGCCTTTTCCGCGCAGTCCGGGTTGGCGCGAGCAATATCGCCCGCCAGTTCGATGATGGTGTCGGAAACGGTACAAAGTGGAACAGTGCTCATGAAGATGTCCTCCCTGCACAGTGTTGCGCGACGATGATCACATTGCGGTGACACCCCTGGAGCTGAGAAACCGGCTGGAGCGCGACAGCGATACGGAGCTGGCACCGTCGGAAGGACTGGCTCGCAGAGCTGATGCTCGCGCAGGAGAGCGTCTTCGTCGCCGCGTGGCGCCCGTACAGCGCAGCAGGTATCGAGATCCCCGACGTCGGTGAGTTCGTTTCAGACCTTCAGCATGGTGCATTCGGCCCGGACCGGCACCGCCGCGTCCGTCATCTCGCCGCGCAGTGCCTGCCCCTTTGATTCGTATAGCCGCTCGGCTGCGACGTAGCGCCTCTCCATGTCACGGATCGAACCGCACTTTAGTTCGTTTCCAAATCCGTGGGCGGCTGCGGCCGGCCTCATTATGAATTCCAAGCGCGAAACTGATCGTCTGCGACAGGTGCGGCTCGAGGCCGTGGTTGCGAGACGAGCGAGGCGAAAGCGGAGACCGACATGGCAGATCCCGGCGAGCTTGAGTTGAACCGGCGCGACCTCATGGCGGGAGCGGGTGCCTGCGCTGCAGCGACGGCGGTCGCTGGATGCGCATCGGCCCAGCCCGCACCAGTCGGAACGCCCGTGACGAGCCGTCTGGCGCTCACCGTGAACGGCCAGGCGCGGGCGCTCGAAGTCGACACGCGGACGACGCTGCTCGACCTCCTTCGCGAAAACCTTCAGCTGACGGGCAGCAAGAAGGGTTGCGACCACGGCCAGTGCGGTGCCTGTACGGTCATCGTGGACGGTCGGCGGATTAATTCCTGCCTGACGCTCGCGGTCATGCACGAAGGCAGCCAGGTCACGACGATCGAAGGCCTCGGCACTCCGGAAAACCTGCATCCGATGCAGGCCGCCTTCGTCAAGCACGACGGCTACCAGTGCGGCTACTGCACGCCCGGCCAGATCGTCTCGGCCGTCAGCGTGCTCAGCGAGATCAAGGCCGGCATCCCGAGCCATGTGACAGCCGACATAACGGCACCCATCGCGCTCAGCGACCTCGAAATCCGCGAGCGCATGAGCGGCAACATCTGCCGCTGCGGCGCCTATTCCAACATCGTCGAAGCCATGAACGAGGTCGCTGGCGCCCAGCCGACCGGCGCTCAGCCGGCAAGGAGGCAAGGATGAGGTCCTTCACGTACGAACGCGCGACGACGCCTGCCGAGGCGGCCGCGGCTGTCGCCCGGATGCCTGGCGCCAAATTCATCGCAGGCGGTACCAACCTCCTCGATCTCATGAAGCTGCAGATCGAGACCCCGGCTCATCTCGTCGACGTCAATCCGTTGAAGCTCGACAGGATCGAGCAAACCCCGGAAGGCGGCCTCCGGATCGGTGCGCTCGTCACGAACACGGACCTTGCCGCGAACGAGCAGGTCCGGCGCGACTATGGCGTGCTCTCGCGAGCGACGCTGGCCGGCGCCTCCGGCCAGCTCCGCAATAAGGCTTCGACTGCCGGAAACCTGCTTCAGCGGACCCGCTGCCCGTATTTCTACGACACCGCCCAGCCCTGCAATAAGCGCGAGCCGGGCTCGGGCTGTTCCGCGATCGGCGGCGTCACCCGCGGGCTCGCCGTCATCGGATCGAGCGAGGCGTGCATCGCCACCAACCCGTCCGACATGGCTGTGGCGATGCGGGTGCTCGATGCCAAGATCGAGACTGTGAAGGCCGACGGCGCCACCCGGTCGATATCGATCGCCGATTTTCACCGCCTGCCCGGCGACACGCCGCATATCGAGACGGTGCTCGAGTCAGGCGAACTGATCACGGCCGTGACCCTGCCGAAGCCTGCCGGCGGCAAGCAGATCTACCGCAAGGTCCGCGACCGCGCGTCCTACGCGTTCGCACTCATCTCGGTAGCAGCGATCATCCAGAAGGACGGCACCGGACGCATTGCCATAGGCGGCGTCGCGCACAAGCCCTGGCGGGTTGAAACCGCCGAGACACAGCTGCCGCGCGGCGCCAAAGCCACCGCATCCGCGGTACTGGATGGTGCCAAGCCCACTCACGACAACGCGTTCAAGCTGCCGCTCGTCGAGCGGACACTGAGCGCCGTCCTGGCCGATGCGAGGGTCTGAGCCATGAAATTCGACACACCCGCAACGACGAACCCCATCGACCAGCTCAAGGTGGTCGGTAAGCCGATCGATCGTATCGACGGCAAGTACAAGACGACAGGCACCGCGCCCTACGCTTACGAGCGGCACGACGTGGCACCGAACCAGGCCTACGGCTACGTCGTCGGCGCCGGGATCGCCAAGGGGCGTATCCAGGCGATGCATATCGACGAAGCCAAGCGCGCGCCGGGCGTCCTCTCGGTCGTCACGACGCTCGAGACCCCGCGTCTCGAGCGGGGCACGCAGAACGCGGCCTACCTCTTCGGCGGCGCCGAGATCCAGCATTACCACCAGGCGATCGCCGTCGTGGTCGCGGAGACCTTCGAGCAGGCACGCGCGGCGTCCTTCCTGGTCCGGGTGGATTATGCGCCCGAGG